>NZ_JACJSA010000049.1 GCF_014697545.1 Oscillatoria sp. FACHB-1407
CAGGGGTCAGTTGGTATGAGGCAAAGTCGGCGATCGTACGGGATGCCATTCGAGCTTATTTGGCTGCTCCTCGTTTCGTTCTTCCAACTGCGTAAGTCCTGCCAAAATCTGAAATCTAAAATCCAAAATTCAGATAAGTGAATTGCCGCTGATCTCATCAACCCCCATGAAAGCTCCATGTCTGCTAGCGATCTATCCCTCGAATTAGCCCTACAACGATTGCGTCTGGTGCGTACCCAACTATTGCGTCTCCACAAAGCGTTGCTCAACTCAGAACGAGTCGTCTATGAACAGTTTCACGGACGCATTCAAAACAATGGAGAATTTTTTCGTCTCGTGATTGGGCATGAATGGTTTGACTGGTTGCGTCCCATGTCACAACTGATTGTACAGATGGACGATATCCTCCACGCCAAGGAGCCAGTCACCGTTGATCAAGTCAAGCCAGTGTTGGAGCAAGCTCAGAACCTCTTGCAGCCTGCTGTAGACGGCACCTCCTCTGAGAAACGGTATTATCTCGCGATTCAACGCGATCCAGAGATCGCATTAATGCATGCTGAGATCTCCAAGCTGCTGTAGACATTTAATTGATTGACTGACAATCTCGTTGCGATCGCCTCTTTTATGACCTCCTACAATTGCCCAGCCGCAAAGATGGCTCCTGCTTGGAGTTGCAATTCTGAAAAGGTTGAAGAGGTTAAAAGGTCATTCTGCCGAAACAAGCGTTTTTCATAAATGTCATCAGTTAACTGGCAAACCGTAATGGCAGGTTGTTTGGGTTTGCCAATATACTCTCGACCACCCAGACCGAGATAATCCACGATCCAATATTCCGTCACACCCAACAGGGCGTAGTCTTCTACTTTGCGGGCATAGTCATTTTGCCAGTTGGTACTAACGACTTCTGCAATTAACTGGATCGCTGCGCCGGACGTAATGATGGGTTGATACTGCCAAAGGGGTTCATGAATGAGTTGGGTTCGGTCTAACACAACGACATCAGGTCGAAAGGCTGTGTCATCGGAGAGACGAATCAGACACCGATGAGGAATGATATAGGGCAAATCAAGGCGATCGATCTCTACATTGAGTTTTCGAGCAATGAAGCCAATCACCTGTTCATGTAACCCGGTTGGCTCCACGTCTATTAGCTCCCCATCAATGAGTTCATATTGAACTTGATCGCCATATTGGGCAATAAATTCATCAGCGTTTAGTGAATGAGGATTGGCTTGAATCATGGTTATGCCTTAGTCCTATAGTCTGTATTCTTGCATCACACAGACAGCATTTGCTCTTGCCGCGATCGCCTGTTATCCATGACTCTGCCCCTATCTCTCCCTTTCTCTTCTTTCCACAGACGCGATAAATTGCTCCTCTTCCCACAGACGCGATAAATCGCGCTTCTTCTCCTTTTTATCCTTCACCCTTCACCCTTCACCCTTCACCCTTCACCCTTCACCCTTTCCCCCTTCCTTTTCTGATCTAGCCATTGCTGTAAAATAATCGCAGCGGCTTTGCGATCGATCAGTCCTTTGTTGCGAGAGGGAGACTGTCCTTCGGCAATCAGCAGTTGCTCAGCTTGAAAGGAAGTGAGTCGTTCATCAACGTATTCCACGGGCAGTTGTAGGGCTTGACTGAGACGGTGAGCAAAGCGTTGGGTCTGCTTTGCCTGAGTGCCGATCGCCCCTTCCATGGTGTAAGGCAAGCCAACCACTAAGACTTGCGCTTGTCTCTCTTGAGCCAATGCTTGAATTTGTGCCACATCCTCCGCAAACGATCGCCGCTCAATCGTTGTTAACCCTGTGGCAATTAACCCGGTGCGATCGCACCCGGCAACTCCAATTCGCTTGCGACCGACATCCAATCCTAGAGCTGAGATGAAGGTCGAGGATGGCATAGATTGAATTACTGCTCAGAGCTAATGCTGCCCTTGTCGTCGTTGGGCTTGGGAGTTTGAGGCAGTTGACGAATCGACTCCAACAGAGAGAAGCGACCTGGAACAGGCTTACGAGCAGGTTGGAAGCCCTGCAATACCTCTGAAAGTTGCAATCCTTCCAGCGACACAAACCGAGTCTCCCGTACTTTGTGCCAAACGGAACGAGACATCATCAAGGTGTGCTCGATGCGAGTGGCTCCGATCTGCTCCAGATATTCTTCCCGTTCAGGTTGATAATCAGTGGAGGTCAGACGCAAAGGGTGATTAGAAACTCCTCTGGCGACTCGTGCCATTTGAGAGAGCAACTCAGGATAGAGCCAGGTATACGCCGGATGCACGGTGAGGTGAGCCGAATGAGGGCGAGTGCCATCCTTATTGAGCTGCAAACGGTAGTAGCCGATCGCGGCTTTTCGCTGTGACTCGAACACGTAGTTGCTAACCACATCGGTATGCTCGATGCGGTGTTTGCCGTTGTCTACAACCGCTCCTAACAAACTTGCTCTGAAGTCATGGGGTTGGCGATCGAACACCTGCCGCACCAAGGGTGGCATGGATACAGTATCGAGTTGGTGCAGCAGACAAGCATCAGCATTGCTCACGGGGAGCAAGTTGGGCAGGTCAGGCTCCCGTTCTGCTAGATGATTCAATAGCTCAGGGGCGATCGCCCAATAGGTCATTTGCGCCAGGGGTTGAAACCCGTTGTGGCGATACAGTGCCAGGGAGTCTTTGTCATTAACATTGATTTCGGTTAGCCAGGTGCGGGCTTCCCAAATCGTTTGGAAACAGTGACGCAGCAGTTGTGAGCCAATCTCAGCCTGAGATGTAACCTCTCCCTCTGCAACTTGTCCAAGATTGGTGAGAACCTGATCAATTCGCCAGGTAGTGCGAGAGCGGTTGAAGGGGGATACCTGAATCACTCCACGCAGATAATCGTTCTCATGGGCAACATAGGCATTTAACAAATGCTGAAGCGGGTTTGGAAACAAACTCAGAAATTTCAGTACGCCATACCAACGGTTGATCTGTTCCCAACGGCGGCTCTGGTGAGCGACGTAATCACTACATTCCCAATCGGTTGCGTCTGAAAATAGACGTTGTACCTCTGCCAGATCACGGTGTTGAAATGGTCGAATGGAGATATTGGTGGTCTGTGGCAGAGTTGAAGTCATGCTTTCTGAGTGGCTACGGCAGTTTCTGTCGGACGAATTAGCACGAGCGGAGTTTGCTCATCGGCATTACCTGCCGGGTTGGTAATTAAAGCTTGCTCCAAAAAGGGAAGAGACACATCTGAACTCGCTGCTAATATTTTAACTGCTTTCAAATCATTGACATCAACTACTGCCGCAGACAATCCAGTTTCGCGGCGAATTTGGTCAACAACTTGTTGCGGATTGTCTGGTCCTAACACAATAAATTGATCATAAGGAGGCAACGTGCCTGTGACATCGTCAATTAGACGGGCTTGTTCGCCTGCTAATTGATAAAACATACCGGGTTTATTTAATACTTTCTTAGCGATCGCCCCCAACACAAACGCGAAGAAGACCCGCGTCGGACCCACGATATCCACTAGGCTTTGCATCCCACAAGCCGTCGCCAGACTGGAAGTTGGCATGAAGTAGTAGCACAACCGCCGCGCTAACCAGCCTGGTTTGACATCGGTGGGATGCCGAAACCGTCCCTGCATGATGGCGACTGGGGTTTCCCCAATGGTGACGATATCTCCGGGTTGGGCGTGGGGAGCGACGTAGCGTTTGACTACTTCTACCGGGCTATCGAGATGGCTCAAAAGATGCGTCCGAATTGGCAACAGATCCGCATTAGGCGTGGGTCGCCATCGCTGCGACTCCTCCACCGTTGGAAACTGGAGGGGCACGACCACATGCCGCATCTTGGGAATGCGTCCTTGCGGACCGTAGGTGGTGTATTGAATTTGCACCCACGCTGCTTGCAAGGGTTTCAGGTTCTCTCCTTTGATCTCCAGAGACACTTCCAGTCGAGTCGTCTTGCCCACTTTGACGATGTAACCAAACCAATAGCCATCTGGTCGAGCCGGAGCATCTGGATGGCGGGGGGTGATGCGTAGTTGGGTGGTGACTCCCTCTAAACTTTCTTTGGAGAGCAGGGTGGCTTTTGCCTCCACTTGAGGCACCATGATTTCGAGCCGCTGTGTCCGGTTTTGAAGCTCCAATTCTCCTGCCAGGAGATACCGTTGAGGTTCATAGACCTCCAGGTTCCAATCTCCCGCTGTCATTTCTAAAGCGTTACCGGGGCGACGACGATATTGCACTTCGATCGCCAGCACCCCCGCCCCTGCCACAAGAGCGGCTATCCCTAATCCGATTCCAATACTACCTGCTACCACGATCGCTAATGGATAAACTGCCAGATGAATAGTAAGTCCTTTAGCAAGTCTATAGAAATGAGGGAAGGTTGCACCGAAAACTCAAAAAATTAGAATTCAATTCATAAAATTTACAAACTTTAGAAATCTGCGGTACGATGCTTTCACTGGTTTCTTTAAAATTTGTAAACGAGAAAAAGTATCCAGACTTAAGGGATTGTGGCTGTCGTTTGGGGAGTATGTCATGAAGCAACTGGTAGTCGCTGAGCGTTATTGCTTGATTGGTCATTTGGTGGCGATGGCCTTTGGTTTAGCTGGGCTGTTAATTGTGATGCCACATCCTGAATTTTTGGCTCATGTCCCAGGTGGGCAGACGATGTTTGCCTGGAGCATGGCTGGGGGTGGTGTTGTTTACATTCTGTTGGGTGCGATCGCCGTTGCGATTCATGCCTATCGTACGTTGGGTCTGACTGGATTGTTAACCTTCCTGGTGCCTGCGGTGGGCATTTCCCTCACCAGTGAGCTATTGGGAACCAGCACTGGGTTTCCCTTTGGAAATTACAGCTACTTGAGTGGACTGGGTTACAAGATTGCGGGGTTGGTGCCCTTCACAATTCCTCTGTCCTGGTTCTATTTGGGGCTTTCCTCTTATCTGTTGGCACGAGTGATTTTGGGTGGCAATGGGGCTAATCCAGGTGGCTTTGGCGGTTTCTTTCGTCAAGTTGGGGCGATCGCTCTGGGTGCGCTCCTGCTAACCTCCTGGGACTTCGTATTAGATCCCGCAATGAGCCAGACTGCAATGCCTTTCTGGTACTGGCATCAACCCGGTGCATTCTTTGGAATGCCCTACCAAAACTTTGCAGGTTGGTTTGGTACAGGTTTTGTATTCATGACCGTTGCGGCTCTTTTCTGGCGTAAACGTCCGCCTCAGTTGCAACCTGCCCAACTCAACTTCCCCCTTGTGGTTTACCTGGGCAATTTTGTGTTTGCGATGGTGATGAGTCTGGCAGCAGGTATCTGGATTCCTGTGTTGTTAGGCATAGCACTCGGTGTGGCTCCCGCTGTGATCTGTTGGTCCGTCGCTCGTTCTTCTCAGCCCACCGAGGTTCCAGTAGTGGTGACTGAAGCGACCACTGATGCCCTCAAAGCTCGTGTTGCAACTGCTTCTGTAGGTGTCAGCGCGAAGTAATGGCTTTCGGTTCTCTACCTGCTGATGTTTTACTCCCCAGTGGTCTGGCACTGTTCTTGCTTCTGGTTCAACTGCCAGCAGTTCTGATTTTGTTGAGCCGCTTGATATTAGGTCCGCTGCGTCAACCCCCCCTGGAGCCGCGACGCACAACTCCCAATCAAATCGGTAAGGTTAGTGTCGTTGTTCCAACGCTGAATGAAGCGAAGCGCATTACTCCCTGTTTGCAGGGTTTGACTCGTCAGGGCTATGAGGTGCGTGAGGTGATCGTGGTCGATAGTCGATCGCAAGATGGCACAGTTGACCTGGTTAAGTCGGCTCAACAGACTGATCCTCGATTTCGGGTGATGACGGATGATCCGCTCCCGCAAGATTGGGTTGGTCGCCCCTGGGCACTCCATAACGGCTTTCTCTACAGCTCGGAGCATAGCGAGTGGATCTTGGGCATTGATGCCGATACCCAACCTCAACCGGGTTTAGTTTCCAGCCTAATTGCGACGGCGGAGGCACAGGGATACGATTTGGTTTCAGCCTCTCCCCGGTTTATCCTGCAATATCCAGGCGAGTTTTGGCTTCAACCTGCGCTACTGGTGACGTTGATCTACCGCTTTGGGGCAACGGGTTCTACGGTAGATAGCCCGGAGCGAATTTTGGCAAATGGGCAATGTTTCTTGATCCGGCGATCGCTCCTGGTTGATTTGGGGGGGTATAGCAGTGCCCGCCGATCTTTCTGCGATGACGTGACCCTGGCACGCTATGCCGCTCAACAGGGTGCCAAAGTTGGCTTTTTAGATGGCTCCAAAGTCCTCAAAGTGCGGATGTATGAGGGGGCAGCAGAAACCTGGCGTGAGTGGGGGCGATCGCTTGACCTCAAAGATGCCTCCTCCCCCGGACAAAAGTGGGGGGATCTGTGGTTTTTGTTGATGGTACAGGGGCTTCCCCTAATCGCAACGCTGTTGTTAGGGTGGCTTTTCCTTCAGGGGCACACCTCTTTGCCCGTTTTAGTAGCCCTGGGGTTGAATAGCTTTCTGGTTCTGATTCGATTTGCCTTACTGTTTGGCATTGCGCCTACTTACGATCGCCCTGCTCCTAATTTTTGGGCATTTTGGCTATCTCCGTTAGCCGATCCCCTGGCAGTCTTGCGAATTTTTCTATCCTCCGTCCAAACGCCGACCCGTTGGCGAGGACGGGTCTACGGTGAGTCCTATGGCAAGCCCACTGAGTGAAATTCCTGTTGTTTATCTGGGTCTAATCGGTAGTGCGATCGCCGGACTGGGCACAGGTCTTGGCGCATTGCCGATCCTGTTTTTGAGGCGCATTACCGACAATGCTCAGGGCGTGATGCTGGGCTTTGGAGCAGGGGTGATGCTGGCAGCGACTGCGTTCTCCTTGATTGTGCCGGGTATCGAAGCGGCTGAGGAAGCGGGTCAAAGCCCCCTATTTGCCGCATCTATCGTGGCAGGCGGAATTTTGCTCGGTGGGCTGTTTCTCTGGCTTGCCAATCGTTACTTTCCCCACGAGCATTTTTTTAAAGGGCGAGAAGGTGAAGGCAATATCGCCAACCTCAAGCGGGTCTGGCTATTTATTGCCGCCATCACCATTCACAACTTCCCAGAAGGTTTAGCCGTCGGTGTTGGGTTTGGTGGTGGCAATATTGCCAACGGGACGGCACTTACGCTAGGAATTGGGCTACAAAATATTCCTGAAGGGCTGGTAGTAGCACTTTCCCTGCTAACCGAAAAATATTCAAAACGAGATGCTATTCTCATTAGTCTCATTACTGGACTGGCAGAACCGCTCGGTGGATTGTTAGGGGCTGGAGCTGTCTCTGTTCTACAGTCCGTTTTACCTGTAGCAATGGGCTTTGCAGCGGGCGCCATGCTATTTGTTATCAGTGATGAAATTATTCCTGAATCTCACCGACTCGGCTATGAAAAAGCAGCAACTGCCGGGGTGATGATTGGATTTGTATTAATGATGTTTCTGGATGTGGCGTTGGGGTAGAGCTTGGTTAAGAAGAAGGAGGAGGCGATCGCTGAAATGCAGTTTGAAAATTTCCCCTTATTTCATTGCAATCTGCCTCTCCTCAGCATTCATTCACCTGTACTGATTAAGGTATCAAGCTAGTTTGTCAAACTCGTGTTAAACACATGAACTTGAGATGACAAATTGTCATACAGCTTACGGCTTGTTCATAAAAACGCTTCAATGCTTACTCAGCAAGGGTTCCAAAACCAGGTTTGCTGCTCACGCTGCCACTGGCTCTTTATCCCTCACATAGCTGTAGCCCCACTCGATGAGGCGGAGGCGAGTCAGAAAGCTTCCAGAAGCAATGTATGCCCCATTGCCTTTGTCCTAAGCTTTCTGACCAAAGCTATAACTTTATCTTTTTCCCTTATCTTCTGTGGGGCTGATGTTAACTTCCTCCCTAATCTTCATATTGGTGCGATAACGCTGTCACCCCAATGACAAACTTGCCTCTTAAAGTGATCAGTAGCGGCTGAATCTAGTTCTTCCAGTTGGAAGCAAATTAGGCTTACTGGATGCAGATTTGGCGAAGCGTTTATCGTTCCGTTAAGGATGACAAACTACTGTGCTCAATTCCACTGACAAGTCAACCACAACTCGTAGAAGTGCTTTGTCTAAAAAAATTATCTATCCTGCCTTGGTGCTAGTTGGCGCAGGCGGAGCATTGTTCGGACAACAATTACTAGGACAAAATGGGCTTTCATTGGGGGCAATGCCCCTACCCCAGCCATCAACGGCGAGCCAGCCCAATATTTCCGGTGGGTCGAGTGGTCGGTTTTTGGTGGGGAACACAAACTCCAACTTCATTGCTGAAGCAGTTCAGGAGGTTGGTCCTGCGGTTGTGCGAATCGACGCATCACGCACAATTCAAACACGATTGCCCAATGGTTTGAATGATCCCTTTGAACGGTTCTTTGGTTCTGGCGCGCCAATTCAACCTCAACCTCGGCAACAAGAAGGGGTTGGCTCAGGATTCATTGTTGATAGTGCTGGGATCGTTTTGACCAATGCTCATGTTGTTGATGGAGCTGATCAGGTCACCGTGACGCTGAAGGATGGTCGTACTTTTAGTGGTGAGGTTTTGGGTGAAGATCGGGTGACGGATGTTGCCGTTGTCAAAATTGAGGCAGAGAACTTGCCAACTGTGACGTTAGGCAATTCAGATCAACTGCAACCGGGAGAATGGGCGATCGCCATCGGCAATCCTTTAGGCTTAGACAACACCGTGACTGTCGGTATCGTCAGTGCCACAGGTCGTAGCAGTGCTCAAGTTGGTATTCCTGACCAGCGTGGTAGCTTCATCCAAACCGATGCGGCGATTAACCCCGGCAACTCTGGTGGTCCATTGCTAGATCAGAATGGGCAGGTCATTGGCATGAATACGGCGATCCGTGCCAACGCTCAAGGGTTGGGATTTGCGATTCCCATTAATACCGCCAAACGCATTGCAGACCAACTGATCGCCACGGGTCGGGTTGATCATCCTTATCTGGGTGTTCAAATGGCAACGCTAACCCCTCAACTCAAGCAACGGCTTGAGAGCGACCCAAACGTGCCATTCCAGGTTCAAGATGAGACGGGAATTTTGATTCTGCGTGTGGTTCCTAACTCTCCGGCAGAAAATGCTGGACTGCAACCCGGAGACGTTATCTTAAAACTTAACAATGAAGTCGTAACAACTTCGGAACAGGTTCAACAGACCGTTGAAAATAGCCAGATTGGTAAGGATCTGCCGATCGAGTTACGTCGCGGTGGACAAGTCGTTAACCTATCCATACAACCTGTAGCATTTCCTAACGAGTCTCAAGGTTAAACTAGAGGGGATCAGGAAAACAGTTTTCAATCAGCTCATATAGCAACTGTCGAGACGATTGAGATAAGGAGGTATGGGGGCTGTGCCCTCAGTTGGGGGTTCCAACCCCTGCCCTCGTCCTAACTAACCCTTTGGTTGCTATGGAAGCTCATTGAGAGTCTTGTGTTTGGCGATTAGCTTTACCTGAGATCAGTTAATCGCCAAATGGCTACTTGTTAAAAGGGTGATTAATCATGGCTAATCTAGACATCGCTCAATTGGGAAACCCTGTATTGCGTCAGGTGGCTCAACCCGTCTACCACGTTCAAGATGCGGAAATGCAAACTCTGATTAACGACCTGTTGGAAACATTGCGTCAGGCAAACGGGGTTGGCATTGCGGCTCCTCAGGTTGGGCACTCGGTCAGAGTACTCGTCGTGGCATCTCGTCCCAATCCGCGTTATCCCCATGCTCCACACATGGAACCGCTCGCCATGATTAATCCTCATATCATCAGCCATTCCGAGGAAATGGTGTCTGATTGGGAGGGTTGCTTGAGCGTTCCAGGGATTCGAGGGTTGGTACCTCGTTATAAAGAAATTGAAGTGGAATACACGACCCCTGATGGAAAGCTAGAGCGACGA
The DNA here is from genome assembly GCF_014697545.1 of Oscillatoria sp. FACHB-1407. Classification (GTDB taxonomy): domain Bacteria; phylum Cyanobacteriota; class Cyanobacteriia; order Elainellales; family Elainellaceae; genus FACHB-1407. The sequence goes on from NZ_JACJSA010000049.1 coordinate 9,934, forward strand.
GACATGTCGGATTTTGTTGCTCGCATCTTTCAACATGAGTTTGACCATTTGAATGGCATGGTGTTTCTCGATCGCCTGGAAAATACTCACGACACCATGACCGATCAGGAATATCTAGAGCGTGTTGTGTCTCGTACAACCGTGCATTCAGATACGCTGTAGGAGTTACGGTTAAAGTGCTCGTGCTGCCATGTAAATGGCGAGTGCAATCAAAAAAGCACGGAATAGCAAGTTAATCATGCGATCGGGCAGTTTTGGCAAAAGGCGTGTCCCGACTTGGGCACCCAAGATTCCGCCTAATCCAAGGCATAGTCCGGGCACCCACAACACGTTGCCATTCCAGGCGTGTTGAGCTATCCCTGAAATGGCGATCGCCACAATTGCTCCCAAACTCGTTCGTACCGCCGCCTTGATGCCCTCACCTAAAAACAACATCTGCAACGGCACCATCACCACACCACCGCCCACTCCAAATAACCCTGACAATACCCCTGCCAGCAAACCGATCCAGGCAATGGGCTTGGCTGTTCTGCCTGTGACTGCAACCTGAGCGACATCAGTGGTCGGGGTTTGGTTAGTTTCCTCCTGAGTCTTATTCTCCTGACGCTTTAGCTTTTGCCGCAGTTGCATCATGTAGATGGTGATCAGCAGCAATGCCGCAAACGCTAGTGACAACCCCGCATCCGGTAGGCGATCGCCCAACCAGGCTCCTAGTTGAGCTGTGGGAATACCAAACAGAGCCAGCAACAATGACACCTGCCAGTTCAAACTCTTGGTTTGAAAATTTTGAACGGTGCCAGAAATAGAGCTTAAAAGGACGCCAATTAAACTGGTGGCAGTCGCCTGTACCAGGGGAATGCCAAAAAAGGTCAGTACGGGAACCATCATGAGTCCGCCACCAATTCCCAGCAAGCCTGCTAACGTTCCGGTAAAGGTTCCTACCAGAAACAACAATCCCCAACCAATGGGTGTCTCAAGCATTTAGAGTGACTCTCGCACGAAAGGTAAACGCAACCATTGAGGCAAATAACGACTGAGCGTTAAAGGCACTTACATTCTTTCTAAAACCGGGATTCCTAAAAGCGATAATCCTAACTTGATTGTCTTAGCCGTTAGATCACAAAGAATCAACCGAGAGGTTCGTAACGGTTCTTCCGCTTGCAACACAGGGCAGCGATCGTAAAATTGATTAAACTTTTGACTCAGTTCAAACAAATATTGACAAAGACGATTGGGCAATAAATCTTCGTCGATCGCCATCAAAATCTCATCAAACTGCAACAGGTGTTTGGCTAAGGTCAACTCGGTTTCTTCCGTCAACACAACAGGACAATCGGCTCCCAATGCCTCAAAATCGATGTCTCCTTTGCGGCTAATCCCCTGCACCCGCACATAGGCATACAGCATGTAAGGAGCCGTATTCCCCTGCAACGCCAGCATCTTGTCGTAACTGAAAATGTAGTTGCTGGTGCGATTCTGGCTCAGGTCAGCATACTTAATAGCACTGATTCCTGTCACTTGAGCACTGTGGGCGATAAACTCTTGGCTCTCTTGACGACCTTCCGCTGCAAGTCGGGCTTCTAAATCCGCACGGGCATGGGCGATCGCCTCCTCTAACAAGTCCTGCAATCGCACCGCTTCACCCGATCGGCTCTTGAGTTTCTTGCCATCTTCCCCCAACACAGACCCCAAGGGCGTGTGAACAAACTCCACATCATCGGTGATCCAACCTGCTCGCTTGCCCACTTGAAAGATTTGAGCAAAGTGATTGGTCTGCTCAGCCCCTACGGGATACACAACTCGTTGGGCTTGATCCACGTTGACTCGATAACGAATTGCCGCTAAATCAGTGCTGGCATAGTTGTACCCGCCATCCGATTTCTGCACAATCAATGGCAACGGATTTCCCTCTTTGTTTGTGAATCCTTCCAAGAAGACGCACTTCGCACCGTTGTCTTCAACCAACATCCCCAGGCGATCGAGTTCCTGAATCACCCCAGCTAAATAAGGATTGTAAAAAGATTCACCCCGAATAGTTAATGGAGACAGCCCCATCAAGTCAAACATCTTCTGGTTGGTGCGATTCGATAAATCACAGACAATCTTCCAGGCACGCAGCGTTTCCTCATCTCCGGCTTGCAGTTCTACAACTGACAACCGCGCTTTCTCCTGAAACTGTTCGTCTTCGTCAAACCGCTTTTTGGCTTGTCGATAAAACGTCGCCAGATCCCCTAAATCTAGATCATTACGCCCAGTCAATGCCTCTGGAAATGCCTCTCGCAAATAGGCGATCAACATGCCAAACGGCGTACCCCAATCCCCGACATGGCTAATTCTCAGCACTTCATAACCGAGAAAATCGAGAATCCGGGCAATGCAATCGCCAATCACCGAAGGACGCAAATGCCCCACATGCATCTCTTTGGCAATGTTCGGGCTGGGATAATCCACGATCGCCCGTTTCGGTGGATCAATCTTCGCAACGCCCAACCGGGGATCGCTCTGAATTGCCTTCAATTGCGCTTCCAGATAACTCGTTTTTAGTGCCAGATTAATAAACCCCGGACCCGCAACCGTTGGTGGTTCACACACATCCACTACATCCAACTGCTGCACAATCGCCTCCGCGATCGCCCTCGGTGGTTTCCCTAATTTTTTCGTCAGCGACATCGCCACATTCGACTGATAATCGCCAAACTTTGGGTTACTCGCTGGCACCAAAATTGGATCAACGCCCGCCAACTCTGCCCCAAAAGCAGCGACAAAGGCTTGTTCAAACCGAGACTTGAGAAGGGCGATCGTAGAATTCATAAGCTCCAACTGAACCCTGGCACAAAAAATACTTTGACCAGGCAAAAATATCTAAACCAGACAAATACCTTGTGATTATAAACGCTCAACGCATCTACTCCTGCCTAATCGTCAATAGCCGATCGTCAATTGTTCGTAACTCCCGCCCACTAACCCCTAACGATTAACCATTGACGATTGACCATTGATGACTAACCCTTGCTCATCAACTATCAACCCCCGCCCACTAACCCCTGACAATTAGCCATTGACGATTGACCATTGACGACTAACCCTTGCTCACCAACTATCAATCCCTGACGATTAACCATTGACGATTGACCATTAACGATTGACCATTGACGACTAACCCTTGCTCACCAACTATCAATCCCTGACGATTAACGATTGACGATTGACCATTAACGATTGACGATTGACCATCAACCTCCCCCATTACGAAATTCTCATACTCACATCCAACCAGGGCGATCGCGTAATCGGCGCACTGCTCGAAATATAGTCCACTCCTGTCTCCGCCACCGCCCGAATCGTTTCCAACGTAATATTGCCCGATGCTTCAATCCTGATTCGCTCATTCGCCTCTCGAATCATTGACACCGCCTCACGCATCCTGTCCAACGGCATATTGTCCAGCATGATAATGTCCGCCCCATGCTGTAACGCTTCTCCGACCTGTTCCAGGGTTTCCGTTTCGACCTCAATTGTCATTGGATAGGGAACGCGAGCCCGAATCTGGGCGATCGCCACCCCAATTCCTCCCGCTGCCGCAATGTGATTGTCCTTAATCATCACGGCGTCATCCAAGCCAACTCGGTGATTCACCGCACCCCCCACCTGCGTTGCATACTTCTCCAACAACCGCAGTCCTGGTGTCGTCTTGCGAGTATCCACCAACTGCGTCGGCAGATCCGCAATCCGTTCTACATACTTGCGTGTTGCTGATGCAACACCGCTCAGCCGCATGACCAAATTCAATGCCACCCGCTCTCCCATCAATAGGGCATCCAGAGCACCCTCAAAATAAGCAATGACCTGTCCGCGATCGCATCCCTCACCCTCTGCAACTTTGGGAACTGCCTTAATTTGAACATTTAGCAATTGAAATACTCGCATCGCGATCGGTATGCCAGCAATGATCCCTGCCTCTTTCGCCACCCACTCCGCTTGCCCAAGTTTTGCCCCCGGTGCTAACAAACTCTGAGTTGTGCGATCGCCTCTGCCAATATCCTCCAACAACCAACTTTGTAACAGCGGATCTAAAGCCAAAAATGGCGGCAACACCGCAGTCGGTATCTCCATCAGCTTCCACCTACCCTTTCTCGACGTTAATGCACCATAGCACCTTTACCAGCCGAGTCAGAGCTACGCCCTAATGCCTTTGGCAAACCCTCCAAAACAGTCCCCAGGGGAACCACCGCAATTTTGGACCAACATAAAAACTCAATCTTCTAAAAATTTTTCCGGTTCAGTGCCTGCTTTACTGAAAAAAGAGGCAAGGCGATCGCTCAAAACGCTTCCGTACCAATTACTTCAAGGTATCTCGAAGATTTTTTGGAAAACCCCTTGACACTTCCTTAGAATCCTCGTTATATTGGTCAAGCGTCGGAAGTGAGCCAAGCGAAAGCGAGGGAGCCGAGGACGCCCGAACCTAGACAAGATAATAGTTTGAAAGCCAGAATAGCAC
>NZ_JACJSA010000050.1 GCF_014697545.1 Oscillatoria sp. FACHB-1407
ATCGAGGAGTTCAGGTCGAAAAGTCATAGTACGAGTGTCTCGGGTCTAGTAGTTCATTAGATCTCATTTCTGACCTTTGACACAATCTAATTTACAATCCCTACATTTCCAAGTTAATCAAAATAAATCTATCCTTTCACAGAAAAGTCTAACGGTACTGCCCACTACGATACCTCCAGGTATAGAGGTATCAAGCTCCACTAGAATTGATCCCACCCTCAAGATTCCCAAAACAGGATCAACAATTTGTCCACATATTTCATGTCTGAGGGTTGATCCAATTCTATTGATACCAAAAGAATCTGAATCTACTATTTCAACTCCCTTGCTTCCAAAAGCTAGTAGAGGTTGCTCAACTATGCTATCAAGCACCTTATTACAAGGATGACAAAAAGCTATGCATTCATAAGTTCCATCTGTAACTTTTACGAGGGCTTCCTCCGCATCCTCTGAAATATATTCAATTTCTCTAATAGTTACTTCTTCCATTAATCCCATCCCAAGCTTGGAGCTTTTCGACTTATCTCTCTCAAAGATTTTATGTGAAATGTAGTTACTACATCTGTGTTATCTCGTCGGACACCGACAAATGCTACTTTTGCATTTCCTGAACCACCAACTACTTTGACGTATCCGTTCATTTCAGGAACCCAAGTACCAGTTTTAATAACATGATTTGCATCATCAATATAATCTTCCAAATTATAGGAAGCACGTCCTAACACTTGCATAACTTCACTTCCATGCCTTGCAAAATGTTCAAATGCTTCATTCCCGGCAAAAAACTTATATTGGTTTGTGACGGCGCGAAGTACAAAAGTATTTTTTACAAATTTCGTGATTATAGGAACAGAAGCAAGTATTCCTAAACCTAGCAATCCCTCTAAGACTAAACCACTAGCTGTCGGTTCATCTCCTAAGGTAGTTGCTACTAGCCTTTGTCCATTGTCTACTTGTATTCCTGATAAAATGCTACGAATCGAGTTTGCAGCTGATGCTTCAGCTACTGCAAATAAACCAGTAGGATCGGTAAAGTTAACTGGATTATCATGAGCATAAAGATATTTATGTACTGATATCGGCTCATCAAGTGAACCACTATAAGCATCTCTTTTAGTAAATCTTCCAGCTTCTGCATTGTAGTACCGTTGCCTCAGGTAGTACTGATCTGAGTTCTCATCAAACTGCTCTCCAGCGAACTGGTAACTATTCTGAGTGCTACCCGTTCCACCAACAGCTCTTCCATAGGCGTCATAAGTATAGCTATGGGAGGGCAGGACGATGTGGGGTAAAGTCTCCTTGTAAGCAATAGTGCAGTTGAGGTGGGAGATGCTTTGGGATGAAGATAGAGTAGATCATTCTCCTGAAATAGCGACCGTTGAGAGTGACGAGCAACTCGTAGAGTTATGGCTCCATGACAAGAGCAAGAATACCCAGGATGCTTACCGTCGAGATTTAGCATTGTTTTTCAACATCATCGGTCGAAAAGCACTGAGACTTGTTACGCTCAACGACCTGCAAGTTTTTGCCAAAGCTTTAGTCCAGCGAGAATACGCCGTTTCAACACAACAACGACGGCTCAACAGCTTAAAATCGCTACTCAATTTTGGGTACAAATTGAGAGTATTACCCGCTAACGTGGGTCAATTACTGAAGCCACCGAGGGCAAAAGATACCCTAGCCGAGCGCATCTTGAGTGAAGGACAAGTTTTAGACTTACTCAATGCCACTGCCACTTTGCAGGAGCACGCTTTATTGCGACTACTGTATGCCACGGGTGCTCGTGTCAGTGAATTGTGTGACGTGCGGTGGCGAGATTTGCAAGGGGTACAACAGGGACGAGGACAAGTCACGTTATTTGGCAAGGGAGGTAAAACCAGAGTGGTCGTGTTTAGTGCTCAAACGTGGCAGGTGTTAGAGAGTATTCGAGCAGAGGCGGCCATCAATGACCCCATATTTCAAACTCGACGGGGTGGCAAGATCAACCGAAATAGTGTTCGTCGCATGATTCAAGCCGCTTGCAAACGAGTTGGAATTGTAGAACGAGTTTCTCCCCACTGGTTTCGTCATGCCCATGCCTCTCATGCCTTGGAGCGGGGTGCTCCTGTTAACTTAGTTCAGCTCACGTTAGGACACGCCAGTTTAGCCACAACTGGGCGTTATTTACATGCTCGACCCCAAGATTCAAGTGGATTACGCCTAGCGGTATGAGGCAGAGCAGTCATTCGCTCCCCTTTGGGCACCAGAATCAGCTCAAAGGTGCTGTCACGGTCACGGGGAGTCTCCAGTGCCAATTCTCCACAATCGGCTTTGACGGTTTTGGCAGAGTATCCGTTACGACTATTACGACGCTTGCTAGAGTTGATTTCTTCAGTAGGTGGGGACTGGGCTTCGGTTTCCAGATGATGACTTAATTATGCCGATGGAGGGGGCGCAAAGATTTTGTCGAATTCGAAGTTACATTTCTACGCTTAGAAAACAAGGCATTGATGTGCTCAATGCCCTCAAACAAGTGTTTATAGGAAATCTGATTCTCCCTGTTCTTCAACCTGAATAGTTACGTTCAATAACAATATTGGAGCAATTGAAGTAAGAACCGATCAGTTGAGGTGAGTGGTAAAAGAGCGCTCGCTCCTCACAAATGGCTTCTAGTGAGTGACAGAGCAGGTGATTAGCGAGAGACAAGCGTAATTGCCAGACTTCATTAAAGGTGTTGTCAACTAACGTCTATCCGTTCGCTCACTTTGGTCACGCCTTTGGGTTTGATATTAGCAGCGGAAAAATTCTGGTCATTTGTAAAGTGCCAAAGGCATCTATCTCATTTTCTGTGTTTGGCTGATCAAATACTAGAAGCCTGAAACGGTGCAAAATCCTTCTTTGTAAATCAGGTTGTGTCGCAAAACTGATTAAGGACAAACGATCGGTATCGTTTGTATTCCCTTAAGCAACAACTCCAACTCATCGACCGAGTAAGCAGCTTCTCAGACTCTCACTTCGACACCAGATGGATGAATTTGGATGAAGTGGGGTTGATTGATCTAGTTGCCTTGGTGATTCGTCACACTACTAAGGATCAAAAATTAAATAAGATCCGGTAATTGAGATGGGGTGATAGGCTGTCAATAACGAGAAAGCAATTTAGCCTTGATGCAACCCTATTCATCCGAAGTTGAGCAGCAAATGCGCCGATTCTATCGGTCGTTGTCAGAGAAGGACCGACGACGTTATGCAGCAGTAGAAGCCCTAAAACTGGGATGGGGTGGGGTCACGTACATCAGTCAACTTTTCGAGTGTGATGACAAACCCATTCGTCATGGGATGCAGGAACTTGAGCAGGAAGAGGTGTTAAGCCAGAGTCGCATTAGACAAGTCGGAGGAGGGCGGAAATCTGCTTTTGAGACGATTGAGGGACTCGATGCGGTCTTTTTAAGGGTAATCGCTCAACATACGGCGGGTTCGCCAACCGATGAAAAAGTGAAGTGGACGAATCTGAAGCGCCAAGAAATTGCCGAGTTACTGCAAGTCGAAGGGATTGAGGTTAGTGTGGCGGTGGTAGACCAATTATTGGAGAAGCATCACTACCGCAAACGCAAAGCGCAAAAGCGACTGGCAACTGGGGAGCATCCGCAGCGCAATCAACAGTTTGAGAACATTGAGCGATTACAACAGGCGTATCAAGCAGCAGGCAACCCAGTCTTGAGTATGGACACCAAAAAAGAGAATTGATTGGCAGGTTGTATCGAGAGGGACAACTGTATACGCAGGAAAAAGGCGTTGAAGTATTTGACCATGATTGGCCATCGTTGGCAGAAGGGATAGCCATTCCGCATGGGTTATATGACTTGGCACGTAACATCGGTTATGTCCAGATTGGTAACTCTCACGACACCTCCCAGTTTGCCTGTGAAGCCATTCGTCGGTGGTGGAATGAGCATGGTTCTGGTTACTACCACACCGCTAGTTCAATTCTCTTACTGTGCGATGGCGGGGGTAGCAACGGTTCTCGCCAGTATTTGTTCAAACAGGATTTGCAAGCCTTGGTCAACGAATTAGGAATTGAGATTCGCATTGCTCACTATCCCCCGTACACCTCCAAATACAATCCAATTGAACATCGCTTGTTTCCTCATCTAACTCGGGTGTGTCAAGGGGTGATTTTTGAGAATGTCCAAATGGTCAAGGATTTGATGACAAAAGCAAAGACACAGACAGGCTTGAGTGTGTTTGCATCTGTTCTCGACGGGGTGTTTGAAACGGGTCGTAAAGTGTCGCAGGAGTTTAAGCAAACGATGGAGATCGTCTTTGATGAGTATTTACCCAAGTGGAACTACACAGCTAAACCACAAAAGCTGTAATTCCGGATGTTATTTAATCCACGATCCTAAACATCTAAACGGGCAATTGCTGGGTGGACTCCTCCTGCATCTGCGGGGGCAAGAGGAATCTACATCACCAGAGCCAGACCCAATGCCAGAAGCAGAAGAGCAACAAGAACAGCCAAACAATCCCGGAGATTAATTCCCACAAAGAAGAAGAGGTGATGGGAATGGGCGTGGGATCTGGATCTGTAGTTCCGCAGGTCGTTCCCCAACACAAGAGGGTGTTGTGGATCTGCTGCTAATCACCTTCCAACATCACTTGTAACTCTCCTCAAGAGGAGAGAGGAAGGGGAGGTTAGAGTCAAATTAAGTAGAACTACGGATACTCAAATCCGTAGATTACCTCTATAACTTCTATAGGTATCCGAAGAAACACTAAGACTACGTTAAAGATACATAGAAATATAGTATCTACCTCACTGCGCTGGACTCCATTCGAGACTTTTCAATTTCAATCATTGCAACATCATTGTGTTGTACATCAAATTAGTTTTCGATGCTGATTAGTTAGCATCACGCTTCATTATTTGTTTTTCAACAATACACTTGCATGACTCACGCTATGGATGTCCAGGAGCTGGGAATTGTGCTGGTCACGGAGAAGCATACTCCTGCCATGCTGAACCCAGATGTCCTTCGTTGTAGTGGCATTATTCCCATTGATTGGGAACTTGCTCGTCCTCCACTTTATGCTCAACACCTGACGCAACTGGTTTTTCAAAATGGCATCACTCTGATTGCCGAAGCCAATCGAATTTTGTTTATCGAGGGTATTCGAGCAAAAGCATCCTCAAATATCTGTATTGCCAGGATTGCGCGTCACTATATTGAACGGTTGCCCCACGCGAATTACCAGAATGTGGTGATTAGCCTTAAAGGAACTGCTGTCATGAACGAGCATCTGGATGCAGTACGGCAATATCTTGTCACTCATTTATTAGCTCCCGGAGCGTGGCAACACTTTGGACAGGAACCCGTTCGAGCTTCTCTCAACTTCACCTACACACTAGAGAATAAACGCTTGAACGTGTCTGTCAGTGAAGCAGCATTAGAGCAGTCAGAAGGACAGGTAGACCCCATCCTCCTGTTTGTAGGGACTTTTGCCTATCCTGCCTCAGTTCATCCGGTTCAGTTGTGCCATGTGATTGAGCATTGGCAAACGGATTTGAAGATTTTTGAGGATCTTATCAATCAACGCTTCTTGAACCAGGAGAAGCAAACTTGGACCGTTCCTTTACCAGAACTTATCCCCTTAAACGCCTAAATCAATTATTCCGCTGCATAGTATTGTGATTGAGAATTAAATTCCTCATTTACAACATTGTCAGGAACTAGTTGGGTTTTGACAGCTTGATGTGCAAATTTGCTCAGTAGATCAAGCCACGGTTTTGTGTTGCCGAGTCTTCAAATTGTTTGGGTTACATCGGTTCTTTCCCCTCATCAATCACAACCACTACTATGAGTGAGTCTCAAGGGATTTCCCCCAGCTATTCCACACTACCCGGATCACAGAACAGTTTGATTCCGGCTGAAGATACGGTGTTAGGAGGTGCACTAGTTCCCTCTCTGCTGGAGAGCGGTGCTTTGCCTATCGTGCATATCACATCCACCCCCTCAACCCCCTTGTTTGACACTGAGCCGCTTAGCACTCCAGAGGTGTTAGACCCGGTTGATCTAACAACACCCAAACCCCTCAAACCCTTCAGGCTACCTCAATCGTCTCTGAACACCCGCACCAGTAATGAAGTCGGAGATACGTTGACTGGCAGTACGGCAGCAAGCCCCTTAGTCGGAACCACAGGTACACAATCTATTGCTAGCACGACTGACTTCAGTAGCAACCAGAGTGTTAGCACAAGTGTGAGTTCTGGTTTTGCGGTGATGGCACAAGGTACTGTGACGATGAATGAGGGGGACTTTGATGGCAATCCCACAGATCTCACCGACGATGCCCTGATTTATGCTGGGAGCGGATTTACCATTAATGGCAATCCAGTCTTACCTGTGCAACGCGATGCGGCGGGCAACCCCCTGCGCGATGCCAATGGCAGACTCATTTTAGTAGACCGGGCAGTAGCGGTCGCCGCAGGTTATAGCGTCAGTAATGCCTCTACGCAGCAGTATGCTAACCTCCTGCCACCTCAGATTGTTGAACAACAGACAGTCACTGTCCCTGCCTACAGCGATTTGAGGCAACAGGAATTGTCACGACGCATTCCCGCAGGCACTCCCACTGTGACGTTCAACGCCCAGCAGAACCCGCTTAATAGTGCTGCTGATTGGTCCAATCGATTTCCACCTCCAGGAACTGCCACTAATCCCACCGTAGTGCAAGTCACTGGAGGTGGACTCAATGTCCCAGCAGGAGTGAATCTTAGCCACACCATCATCCAAGTCGCTCAAGGCGACATCAACTTCAATGGCAGCGGGCATACATTTACCAATGTGATGTTGGTGACTAACAGCGGCAATATTAACCTGAGTAACCTTAGCTCAACTGACCTCTCTGCCTTTGCCTCAGGTTCGATTAATATGAACAATGGGGCACGCTTTGGCGGCATTGCCTTGTTAGCTAGCGAGAGTACTAACGGCAGTGTCAATTTCAATGGAGCCACCACCACAACCGATTCCACCAGCAACCTGCGGGTCGTCTCTCAAGGCAGTATTACCTTCAATGCGGCTGCTAACACGCGAGGGGCTTTTTTAAGCGTTGGCAATTTCACGTACAACAATACCTCTACGCTGTTGGGTTCCATCGGGGCAAAAGGGAATGTCATTTTTAATGCCCCAGCGACTGTGATTGCTGCCTCTATCAGCGGTCCCGATACAACCGCACCTGAACTCACGGTTGCCCTGACACAAGACACCGCTCCCGGTGGCACGACCAATACCGACCGCCTCACCTTTGATCCCACCATTACCGGAAGCGTCACTGATAGTAATGCCATTGTTGAATTTCGGGCAGGTTTCGGTAGCATTTCAACAAGCGATTACACTGATATTCTGGCAAGTCGCCAAGCCAATGGCAGCTTCACCCTCAATCGCACGCAGCTAGAACAGATTTATGGAGGAGTGTTAGCTGATGGAACGTACACCCTCAACCTAATTGCCAAAGATCAGGCAGGCAACTCCTCCAGCAGCAGCATTACCTTTACGCTCGATACCACCACAGCGACCCCTACGCTATCTTTAGTTCCAACCAGTGACAGCGGGCAAAGCAACAGCGACCGCATTACCCAGGTCACAACCCCTCAACTGGCTGGAACAGCGGATGTAGGCACAACAGTGAGGCTCTACAGCAATGGTGTTCTGGTCGGTCAAGGCAGCAGTACTGGTACCTGGCAAATCACAACCAGTTCCCTGGCTAATGGGGTGCAGAATCTAACGGCGATCGCCGAAGATAATGCCGGAAACTTGAGTGCTCCTTCTACGCCATTGCCCATTACCGTTGATGCCCTCTTGCCTCAATTGACGCTCACTACACCCCTTACCAGTCCTTTGAGGGTAGGGGCAACATTAACTGGCACCGTTGATGGCACTGGATCTGCTGTAACTGCATTGAGCTACCGCTTTGATCAACGACCCGATGTTGCGATCGCCTTTGATAGTAACGGCTCGTTTAATCAACCCTTTGATCTGGGTGGCTTAACGAATGGAGTGCATACCTTAACCCTGAGCGCGACCGATCTGGCGGGAAATATCACCGTTACCACCTTCAGTGTCACAGTGGAACTCGATATCGACGCTCCTGTGATTACCGCTGCACTCGCCAACGACACGGCTGCTAACAACTCAATAAACACGGATCGCCTCACGTCAGATCCCACCATCACAGGAACGGTGATCGATACCAATGGGATCACTGGGTTCCGTGCTGGGTTTGACAATACCCCGCTCGCCAGCTTTGTCGATATCCTGGCAGATCTGACAAGCGATCGCCGCTTTACACTAAACCGGGCACGCCTGGAAACCATCTATGGCGGTTCACTCCCCGATGGTTCACATGTCCTGCGGCTGCAATCGCAGGACGAGTATGGCAACCTCTCCGGGGTGTATGAGGTCGCCTTCACCCTCGACACCACACCACCTGCTACTCCGACAATTGATCTAGCTCCAACGTCCGATACTGGCACCGTGGGAGATCGCCGCACTACGGCTACGGTGGTGACGCTGGTGGGTCAAAGTGACCCAGGTGTGAGGGTGACGCTGGAGCAAACAGGAGACATCGCGCTCGCCGATGGGGAGGGTCGCTTTACCTTTACCGATGTGGCTCTAGTGCCCGGTGACAATTCCTTTACTGTGCGGGCAAGCGATGGAGCGGGCAACCTGCAAACCTCAACAACAATTATCTATCGCTCCACTCCACCAAACACCCTGACGCTCACAAGCAATCAAGTTCTTGAGAACAGCCCCACCGGAACACTGATTGGACAACTGGTGACCAGTGACCCGGATGCAGGTGACACCTCCACCTTAACCCTGGTAGATGATGCAGGGGGACGCTTCCAACTGGTGGGCGACCAGTTGCAGGTAAGTGATAGCACATTGCTTGATTTTGAGAGCGGCTCGTCCTACGCCATCACCGTTCGCAGCACCGATGGGGACGGATTGAGTTTGACAGAAACCTTCACCATTACCCTCACCAACGCCAATGAAGCCCCCAACTTCACCAGTACCCCCATAACAGTTGGACAGACAGGCACTCTCTATCAGTACACCATTGTCACCACTGACCCAGATACAGGGGATACCCGCACCATTCGAGCCTCTGCGCTTCCAGAGTGGCTATCGCTGGTGGATAACGGCGATGGAACGGCTGTTCTGCAAGGGCTACCTGTACCCGGCAGCTACCCCATTGGACTGGTGGTGGAAGATGCCGCTGGACTGAGTGCCACTCAAACCTTCACCCTCACCGCTACCCTACCGTTAATGGAAGGGGCGGTGTTCACAACCGGGCAAACCGTCGCCCTTACCATTCCCACAACTCCCTCCATTCTCCGCTTTAAGATCAATACTCAATTTGATGGAGCGGACCCTGATTCCATCAATGATGCCTTTGAAGTGGCTCTGGTGGATGCCAGTGGCAGATCTCTGGTCCATACCATCGGGACGGGGCGTGATGCCTTCTTCAACTGGAGTGAAGGTGAAGGCGTTGCTCTGGGAGCAGGAGCCAGCTATGACGCCGCCACAGGCATCGTCAGTCTCAATCTCACGGGCAGTCCCACAGGAGCCGCTCAACTGGTCTTTCGCTTAGTCAATAATGACAGCGATACCACGACAGCGGTGCAGGTGAGTGATCTTGCCCTCACCCCCGCCCCTGCCGGAACCTTACCTCCAGTGCAAGTTGGCAACCCGGCTATCTCCCTGGCGACTCCGCTGGCGACTCCAGACTTTACTCAATTAAGCGATGTCTCTCCCAGCGTTCAGGTGGAGTATCATCGCACCACATTTGATCCTGAAACGGAGGTGCTGTATGCCGATATCAGCCTCCGCAATCTGGGTGAATACAGCACCAATGTCCCTCTGCTAGTAGCTGTTACTGGCATCAGTGACCCCACAGTTCAACTCCTCCGTCCCGATGGCACTACTCCCAATGGCATCCCCTACTACGACTTTAGCCAGCTAATCACTACTGGACGGCTCGACCCCAACGCGGAAACCGCTCAGCGTAGTTTGGTGTTCTACAACCCCAATGGCGTCCAATTCACCTATGAGCTGATTGTGCTGGCACAGCTTAATCGCAATCCAGTTGTGGAAACGGCTGTTGCCACTGAAGTTGTGGTAGGGCAACCCTATCGCTATAGCGTGGGTGCCACTGACCTCGATGACGATACCCTGACCTATACCCTTGCCTCTGCCCCCGATGGCATGACGGTTAACACCCAAACCGGGCTAGTGACCTGGAATACCACAGGTGTTCTCCCTAGGAACTATAGCGTAGAAGTTCAAGTGAGTGATGGACGCGGTGGTACGGCTCAGCAGTCCTTGACGGTCGCGGTCATCCTGCCCGTACCTAACCGTCTGCCACTGGTGACCAGCACTCCCCCAGTGGATGCCCGAGTCAATGCACCCTACACCTATCAAATCGCGGCTCAAGACCCCGATGGCGATGCTCTGACCTACACCCTGGCAAGTGGACCAGCGGGGATGCAAGTTAACGCCACAACGGGATTGGTCAGCTGGACACCGAGCGATGGACAACAGGGCATTCAAGCCGTTGTGGTGCAGGTTTCCGATAACCGGGGAGAGAGCACACAACAGGCATTCAACATTTTGACACGGCTGGAGCAGGGGAATCACAATCCCTTCATCACCAGCACTCCAGAGACCACCGTCTACACCCAAAGTCCCTATCGCTACCAGGTGCAGGCGGTTGACCCAGACGGGGATACCTTGAGCTATGCATTGCTCAATCCTCCCCAGGGAATGACGATTCATCCTACCAGTGGGCTGATCACCTGGACTCCTACCCTCGGTAGTGGTTCGATTCCACCCGTTACGGTGCAGGTGCGCGATGGGCGAGGCGGAGTACAGGAGCAAGTGCTCACCCTCACAGTTGAACCCACCACTGGCGAGATTCGTGGGCAGATTTGGGAAGACCGCAACCGGAATGGGCAAATTGATGCCAGCGAGCGCGGGCTGACCGGAGTTCAAGTGTATCTGGATACCAATAACAACCAGCAATTAGACGCGGGTGAAGTCACGACACTGGTGGATGAGACCGGGCACTACCGCTTCACGGGTCTGGCAGCCGGATCATATTTAGTGCGGGAAGTGGTGCCCGCATCCTTTACTCTGACCTCTCCCTTGACCACCCAGTTAGGGTCAAACGTCATTACCAACGGCAGCTTTGAAACGCTGCCCCAGGAATGGACACCCACCTTCTTTGGCAATTTCTTCTGGATCAATGTTACGGAGGATGACCCTGCCCAACGACAAATCCCCGGGTGGCAGGTGTTGAACCGGGACTCCGCTGCGCCAGAAGATGTTGACATTACTCCCCAGAGCTTGTGGCCCGCCTCGGATGGTCAGTACAGCATCGAGCTAGAAGGCTATTACGGCGGTACGGTTGCCCAGACCTTTGCCACCATTCCGGGGTTGACCTATCGCCTCACCTTTGACCATGCCGGACACCCCTTCTTTGGGGACCAGTTTAAGACCGTTGAAGTGCGTATCGGTAACCGAGTTGAACGCTTCACCTATGACCGATTCGACCCCAGTGTTCAGGCGGGTTTCTTTAACGTCACCCGTACCGGATGGCGAGAGGCGAGCCTGGAGTTTACTGCCACCGATACCCAGACCACACTCCAGTTTGGCAAATATCGTGTGCCTTACGCCTTTAGTGTTGGGGGTCCAGCGATAGACGATGTTGCGGTGAGACCTGTGATTCCGACTGGGTCCTATCTTGTGACGCTGGCAGCAGGGCAACGGGTGGAACAGATTGACTTTGGCAATGCCCCAGCGGCAACTGCTCCCAATAACCAGCCTCAGATTACCAGTGCGTTCCCAACGCAAACCGAAGCAGGGCAATTCTTCCAGTATGATGCTCAGGCGATTGACCCTGACCAGCAGTCCCTCACCTATGATTTGCCCGTGCGCCCACAGGGAATGACGATAGACCCCCAGACTGGGCGAGTGCTGTGGACACCCACCACTGACCAAGTGGGGCTGTATAACGTTGTGCTGCGAGTACGAGATGGGCAGAGGGGAGTGGATCTGCAAACCTTCCAACTGGAAGTGACTCCGCTCAATGCTGACCCGGTGTTTACCTCCGTCCTCTCCACCGAAGTGCGCCCGCAGGTCGGTAAGCCCTTTACCTATCAGGCAGTCGCTCTGGATTTAGATGGCGACAGCATCACCTACAGTCTGGCTCCCATCGTGGCAGAAACCTTCCCCACTGGGGTGACGATTAATCCCACCACCGGAGTCGTGAGTTGGACGCCAACCGCTCTGGGCGGAGCAGGCACGCTCAATGGGGAGATTCAGCCCTGGCAGATTACGATTCAAGCGAGTGACGGCAAAGGTGGGATAGCCCTGCAAACCCTGGATTTAGTGGTTGAGGCAGCGGCTCCTAATCAGGCTCCCACCATTCTCTCATCGCCTCGGACCAGTACCCGTCCTGGTAGCCCCTACTTCTATCAAGTCAGAGCCACCGATATCGATGGTGACCCGCTCACCTACAACCTGGATGCCACGTCCCTTGGCAAGGGAATGCAAATTCAAAATGGGCTGCTGGTCTGGACTCCCAGTGCCAATCAGTTTGGTGCTCATGCCGTGGTGGTGCAGGTCAGTGATGGCATTCACACGGTCAATCAAGCTTTCACCCTCACAGTCACAAACCCGGTAGATAACGCTGCTCCGGTGATCACGTCCACGCCCAATCTGGTGGCAAATCTGGGACGGGAGTATCAGTACAACCTGACGGGCACCGATGCCGATGGCGATTACCGGCTCTGGAGCTTGTCGCAGGGTCCCAGTGGCATGGTGATTGACGCGCAGCGGGGCACCTTGCGCTGGACTCCCACCCTGGAGCAGGTGGCGCAAACCCACACGATCGTCGTGCGCCTCACTGATGCGCTGGGTAGCTACGTCGAACAACGCTTTGATCTGATAGCCACTGGCGTCAATGTGCCTCCAGTGATCCGCTCAATTCCCATCACCCAAGCTGGAGTGGGGCAGGAGTATGTCTATACCGCTGTTGCCACCGATGCCGAGAACGATGCCCTCACCTTTAGTCTGCCCTTCCGTCAACCGGGAGGCATGACCATCTCTCGCAGCGGCATTATCCGCTGGACACCCGCTGCTAATCAGCAAGGCTCCCATGTGATAGATGTGAGAGTCACTGATAGCCGGGGTGGCGAAAGTACCCAGACCTTCACGATTGAGGTGGGAGCCGCTGCGGTTAATCGTCCGCCTGTGATTACCTCCAGCCCGATTTTAAGAGCACCCACAGGAGCAAGCTACCAATACACAGTGACAGCTACTGACCCAGATGTGAGCGATGCCCTGATCTACCAGTTGTTAGAGCGTCCGGATGGCATGCAGATTAATGCCACCAGCGGTGAGATCACCTGGACCACTCCTGTCACGGGTAATCACCGGGTGGTGGTGAGTGTCAGTGATGCTGGGGGATTGAACGCCTATCAAAGTTTTGTTCTAGCGGCTCAAGCCAATGCCGCTCCCACCCTGCAATCAACCGCTCCCACTCAAGCGACACCAGGGGTGACCTATGCCTATGACATCCGAGCGACCGACACCGATGGGAATTCCTTCACCTATGCGCTTGACCCGGCTTCCCTGAGTCGGGGGATGATTCTCGATGCCCTGGGACGACTGCGCTGGGCACCTTCTACCACTGACCTGGGAGTTCACCCGGTAGTTGTCACGGTCACCGATGCCTACGGAGCCAGTGTGCAGCAGCCCTTTGACATCACGGTGACGGCTGATACTCAAGCTCCTCGCGTCTCTCTGGTCGCTAGCACCAGTCAGGTCACAGTTGGCTCGCAAGTGACATTCCAGGCACGAGCCACTGATAACGTCGATGTGGCTGGACTGCAGTTGCTGGTGGGAAATCAGGCGGTTGTCCTTGATGCCAATGGGTTTGCTACCGTCACGCTAAATCAAACCGGAACGATTACGGCAAGGGCGAGAGCCTCTGATACGGCTGGCAATCAAACGGAAGTCACCACAGCCGTTGTCGTCTCCGCTGCCAATGCCCAGGCTCCGATCGCTCGTTTGAATCTGAGTGGAATTGCAGATGGGGTGATCACCTCTGCGACCAATCTGATTGGCACTGTGGATGACCCCGATAGCAACAGTGTGACGTATACGGTGGAAGCGGCTCCCATTGCAGGTGGGGAATGGAGAACCATCTTCACTGGCAA
>NZ_JACJSA010000051.1 GCF_014697545.1 Oscillatoria sp. FACHB-1407
TAGAGACAAACTCAATATATGCTGTCTACAACGAATAAAAATTCCTGATTTTGCCTACGTTAAGTACGTTGAAGACAGCCAAAAGCGGACTATATATAAGATTAGGAATCGGCAAACTTTGTACTTATTCTTGCTATTTCTAACGATAAAAAGGTTGACTGAGATGTCAATTTTATAAGCCTATGTAAAGAAAATTAGGGAAATAAGCTTAAATACTTGCTTACATATACTGAAAAAGACTAAAATTTTGTTTAGAGAGGTAATTTATCTCCTCATTCAAGTTACGTCTCTCTCAACAAAGCCATTCTGAGGGAAATTGTCTTACCTTCAATCTAGTTCGATTGATTGCATAGATCGTTCGTACAAGGACTAGCTAGATCTAGGGCAGCTTCTCTAGAGGCAGTTGTGCGTGCTGCTCTACTAAGATAGGAGGGTGCTATGCGACTGAACAACTCTTCAAATTCTGCTGCTGGTTTGCCTGACAATATTTCCCCTATTCACTTCACTGATGAAGATTCACATCAAACTACATCTCAACCCAATAACAAATCGGGTGATAGCACGATAGTCATTGAGCAAAATACAGGGATCGCTAAAGAAGCTGATTCTAATGCTTCGATTGTACTTGGGGAAATAGCTGAAACGAGTAAAACAGAGCCTGCAAGAAAACAGATCTCATCCCGCTATGGCATTGTATTAGGTCTTTTTCTCCCGGTTGTATTACTGGGTAGCAGTAGTTATTTCTACTGGAGAACTTACGAAGCTTCTCACCAGAATATAGTGGCTGCTGAGAACTTATACCAACGAGGCTGTCAACCATCTGAGTGGACAAATGCAAGTGCTGTTGCATCAGCCAACGAAAATTTCGGTTATGCTAAAGAGCTTTTACAGAAAGTTCCTAACTTTCCAGGTTTGGGATATGAGAATGTGCAAAACAATCTTATCAAAATTGCTCAATGTAGCCAGCAACTGCAATTAGTGAGCAACACCATCAACTATCAACTCAGCATGACTCAACAAGTTCAAAATTTAGTAAGCGATGTTGCCAAATTTTCAGACCAACTTTCTCCTCATTTTGGCTATCAAGCCTATTCAGCAGAGCTTCAGAGGTTACTGAATAACCTTCAGGCATTTGAGCAATCCAGCGATTTTGCTTACGTAAAGGGACAGGACTCACTAGCACCATTGCAGCGATCGCTTGCTGCACTTCGAAGGTCTCATGATGATCTTGTATTTGCATATCGTGTTTGGAGCTACTGCCAGGCAGAAAATGCTTGTTTCCGCAGCACTGGTACTAGTGAAGAGTTCTTGCCTACATCGTCAGACCCGATTCCAGAAGTTGCTGCAGTCTTAATCAACAGTTATGGAATGACTTCAGAACAACCTATGGGATGGTTCATTTTGCCACGTAATGGTATCGCGCTGAACAAAGCTCTGAATACTGTATGGTCCTTCGCTGAGCAGGACTTACAAGAAGCACAGCAAGCAATTAACGAAGAAGTGGCATATCTCCAGGGCAACCCTCAATAAAAATTGAGTATTGTGAAACCCTAACGCTGCAATAGCTTCTGTGGAATCAGGAATGTGACTGCCAAAGGGAACAGCCGTGCTGACGGGTTTTCAAATCGCTTGCGGATCAGGCTTGTCTCCTGTTCAATCTCCCTGGGAATTTGCTCTGCCCTGGCTTTGAGGCTGTTCATATTGCGCTCAAACTGCTCCCGTTCCGGTGTACTGAACAGGGTCAACTGCTCGACCTGCGGTTCCTCCAACTCTTTCAGGATGCTCTTCTGTAATTCCGTCAGAATGGCAGTGATATCAGCAATCTCTTTTTCTGCCCGATTCTGCAAATCCCGTTGCAGGCTCGTGCTGCGTTCGCCCTTTCTCACCTCTAACGCCTGCATCAATGGGTCGGCATACTTGTCCCACATCTGGGCTAACTTCTGCTGCATGACTTCAGGGACGGAACCCGAAGCAATCGCCCCTAAAGCGGCTTGCAGTTGCATCACCCCCAGACGGCTAAATCGTCCTTCCTTCAGCACCCCGCCTGCCGTAATCACCTCTTCGTGGAGCCGTTGTTGGTCACTTCCTAGAATCACGAGCCGTCCATACGCTACCACTGCCGGGGTTTCTATCCCTGCCTTGGATGTCACAACTCTGGCAGTCACCCGATGGAGATTCTTCCGGTTCTCAGTAGACCAAACCTCAGCCCGCAGTAACCGCAGACACATCTGCACCAATCGATGATTCAGGTGTGCCAGTACCACATCATCGCGTCCGTGAGCCGCATCGGGATCAAATACGATCGGACGAATTTCTTTGGTGTGGGGATGCTCCAGCCCCTCAGCACAAGCTGCCCAACTGCTCTTTAATTGAGGCAGGTGAAAGGCGCATCTCTGTAGCCCTTCAACCTCCGTCTCAATCAGTGGAGGCTGATCTGCTAACTCCAGCCCAATCTGTACCACAGATTCAATGTTGTCGGGAGTCAGGCGTAAATTCTGCCGTGTTTCGTGCAGTTGCTCGCGGAGCTTTTCAATCTGCTCCCGTACCTTCCGCTCAAACTTCAGCATCCGTCGCACAGGTTCCGATTCCCGCTCTGCCCTAGAGGTATCGAGTGTCACCCGTCGCCCCAACATCGCTTCTTCCACCTGCGCGGCAATCACCGGACCCACTTTCCCCAGGTCTTCCCGGATATTGTTCACCTTCAGTGCCGCCCGCATCAGGAACTCTAAGTCCCCTTCCAAATCACCGGGACGAGCGCCGCTGGTTACTTGCTCCTGGTAGTCCTTCCCGACAAAGTGGTAAATTTTGACCTCTGGCGATCGCTGTCCATGACGGTCAACCCGTCCGTTCCGCTGCTCCATCCGATTGGGGTTCCAGGGAATTTCGTAGTGGATCAGCCTTGAACAGAAGTTTTGCAGGTCCAGACCTTCAGAAGCCGCATCAGTCGCCAGCAGAATTCGTACAGGCGAAACATCCGGATGTGCCTGAAACGCTGCCTTTACCGCTTCGCGATCGTCTGAGTTCATCCCGCCATACAGAGTCATGAGGCGATCGCCCTGCACTAACCCCTCTGATGCCATCAGGTTATAGAGCCACTTCTGAGTTGCTCGGTACTCGGTGAAGATAATCACTCGCTCGTTTGACCACTGCCCATTCGGGCGAATGATTTCATTAATCCAATTCAGCAGTTGCGTTGCCTTGGCATCCGATTGCCGGGCAGCTACTTCTGCCCACTGAAGCATCTCCTTCAACAAGCCCTGCTCTTCAGCGGTGAGTGCCCGAAACAAGCGGCTGGTATTGCCAATAGACTCATCCGTTGCCGCCTCGTATAGTTCATCGTCGGCAAATTCTTCTTCCACCTGCTCCACCTGTCGCCGTAAGATCCCTTCCGTTGGTTTAGTAGATAGACTACTGGACGGACGACGACGGGCAGTGTTGATAGACTCTTGGTGCCGTATTAACGTTGTCAGAAATGCCTCTGGAGAAGAAAACAGCCGTTTCTTCAGTAGTTTCAAGACAAACTCAGTTGCATACTTCTCAACGTTGTCATCAACACTCTTCGTTCGCAGTTCCGTATATCGTCTCAATGCGGCATGAGCCTGCCGCTCTGCTTGGGGATAATCAACAGCGATCGCTTCCAGCTTACGACCAGGGAACATAGGAGAATCATCCCAGTTTTTCATTTCCTCCTTCAACCGTCGCACCATCACCACCTGAAGCTGATTCCGATCCGGATCAACGCCTCTAGCAAACCGCTGGGCATCCAGTAGTTCTAGCAATGCCGTAAAGCTTTCTGGATAACCGTTATGGGGTGTTGCCGTTAGAAACAGCTTGTGTTCAAAATGGGGAACGAGTAAGCGAATCGTAGCAGTTCGTTGAGAGTCGATCGCGTACTGCCCACTGCCAGAAGGAGCCACATTATGGGCTTCATCCACAATCAATAGGTCAAAGCGGCGAGGGTAGAGGGATTCACCTTCAGCAGGTAGGACTTCCCGGAACAGTCGGAGGGGGCGATCGCGTTTGAGAAAATCGATGGAAGTAATCAGTCTGGGAAAGTGAATCCAGGGATTAACATGAATGCCCCGCTGCCGCCGCAGTTCTTTCATCAACGCACTATCAACGATGCGAAAATCAAGCCCGAACTTATCTCGCATCTGGTCTCGCCACTGGATTTGCAAGGCAGACGGACAAACAATCAGAATGCGGCGACAGCGATGGCGAATAATCAATTCTTGGGCAACTAATCCAGCTTCGATCGTCTTTCCCAATCCCACATCATCAGCAATCAGCAAGTTAACACGGGGCATCTGAATTGCCCGGACAACGGGATCAAGCTGGTAATCTTCAATATCGATACCACTGCGAAAGGGAGCCTGAAGCGTGCGAATATCCGCAGAAGAAGCAGCCCCCCACCGCACTGCATCCAAAAACGCATCCAGCCTTGCCGGATCATCAAACCCGGTTGGCTTTGGCAATTCCACTCGTTCAAATACCTGGGTTCCTGGCTCTAGCTCCCAGATCACTTGAAGCTCTTCCCCCAGTCCATCGTCCTCAATCGACGAGAGCAGAACTAAATTCTGAGCTGGAGTAACTTTCGGAAATAGAGGGCTAGAAGGCAATGTGGTCTGACGCACGTCTGTCACGACATACTGCCGTTGCCGAACTCTCACCAATTGTCCCTGCTCTGGGATTGCTTTCGTAGCACTCATACGAAGATACTGAAGTTTGCCACTACGAGTTTGGCACACGTCCTTGTGTTTGTTGAAAACTTTGACTCAAATTCCCCACTTAATTAGTAATTGGATGAATTTATGTAGAGACTAGATAAGAGGTATGTCGTCAATTAATTGCTTGGTTAAGTCAACTATTTTATTGTGGCTATCGCGTTGCCCTCTCACCACTTGGAATGTTTGAATAATAGGTTCTAAACACCGCTTAGCATCTTGATAACCGCGTTGTTTCAAATCTGTCACTCGATTAGGGCTAAAGTCAAACAGGGCATCAACATCACCAACGATCGGAGCATCTATTTTGTTGATAAATTCCGCTGGTCTAATCTCAACCACTGTTTGGTTGGGAAAGTCATGTCGATCCCAGATAGCCCCGTTACTCAAGTGAATAACAATCGCATGGGTACATCCTCTCGCTGCTAATGCACCTAAGGGAACGTTGTCAGCTAAACCCCCATCAACGTAAACCTCACCATTCACAGCTCTGGTGGGAAAAATGAGGGGAATCGCGGCACTTGCCAGCAGCGTATTGTAGAGGACTTCTTCATCATCACAATCCTGTACCCGCAGCCAATGAGCTTTAGTCCCTGTTTGAGCACGGAATGCATCAATTAGGGCTGCTAGTACGCTATAGTCTAGTCCAGGAATTTGTAGGGTTGGAAATGCCGCAATCCACAATTCTGTCCCTTGTTTGATGCTCTCTAAGCTAACCGCTTGCTTGAGAAACCGTTCGATTGGTTCAGGATCAAAGATGACTAAATCTTTTTTGAGTAGTCCTGCTTCTGATAAAAATTTGGAAAGCCATACAGTGAATTCAGACTGATATGCCTTTGCACCATAAGCGATCGCCTGAATCACGAGATCTTTGTTAGGGCGTAGAATATTAGCGTAGGAAAGCTGATCCCACAATTCGTTCATCTGTTGAACCGCACTGTTGAACGGGAGGTTTGCAGATAGGATTGCACCATTCAAAGCCCCAATGCTAGTCCCTGCAATAATGTGTGGCTCAAATCCTAACTCAGCTATGTAGCGCAGTGCACCTGCGTGATAAGCTCCTTTCGCACCTCCTCCAGCCAAAACCAGACCGATACACGGTTCATTAGGAGTCATAAGACAAACGCCTCGTTGCTATTGTCAAACAATCATTTGCTGTTTCTTCAACTAAGCGGGTTACAAACTCTTTGGCGTCAGTAGTGTAATCGATTGAGCTAATTTGAGAACGGCATAGCTCGATTGCACATTGAGCAGGTTTTGCAGGTTTTACATCTTCGGGCAACTCTGCCAACTCCAAAGTTGTACCAAGGGTAAACAGATAGGGAATATTTTGAAGCCTTTTTTGAGAGAAAGAGCGAGTTTCCAGTAGTCCTAAAGCTAATTTGGCATAATCACCCTTCATCTCAGCATGTGAAGTGTTCAACAGATCTGCTAAGCCAAAGAAGCTACCTGAGATATCCTTACTCTCAGCTAGAACTTTGTTGATTAATAACTGGCGAAACTGAGTTTTATTCCCAGTTTCTAGTTCATAAAGAACCACTGAGCTGCTGAATACCTCTCGAATTAATAGCGCAATCTGAATTGCCCACGAGAACTCGGCATACGTTTGCCTTGCTTCCCAGGCTGTCACGATTTGGTCAAAATCTTGTTTCGCTGCAATCTGAATCTCCAGCTTGCGTACCCTTGCATCTAAATTATCAACTCTCAGTCCAATCTGTTGAGCTAGCTGGTTAAAGGTCTGCTCTAGAGTTAATAACTCCTTCTTTTGGCTACGAATCGCAGTACGAGCCTCTAGCAAAGATGTTTGAGTCACTTCCAAGGCAACTTGGCTTACCCGAAGGGAGTCACTGAGTTCAAGCACCCAATCAGATAAAGCTTGTTGCCCCGCGATAAGATTTCCATCTAGAAGTAGTTGCCGCTGGCGATCGCCTCCTGTTAGCGAGTCTAACAATTGACCAAAGAATCCACGACTTTTACGGTAACGGATCAAGTCACCACTAATTTGAATACCGTTGACTAAGTCAATAAGGGCTTTGTCCCCAACGACAGGAACCTTACGCTGTAATTCTTGAAGATTATCGGTTTTGCCTGAAGAACCAAAAGGAGAACTCGTCATAATTAGACTAATACTTGTTTTATTGAGGTGTTAAGTCTTTAATTCGTTTTCTTTTTGTATTCAAGCTATCAATAAGCATCTCAGTTTCCTGAGTGAAATCCTTCAGAGTTTGCCTCAATAAAGCCTGATTCTCCAGAGAAGTTTTTTGATCCTGTAAGGCTTGCCTCAGGCTACTCTGATAATTGTGGAGGTAAATGTCAAGTTCCTCGAAAAAGCGATCCATTGTTCTCTGAAAATCAGAATCTAAATACGCGTTAATAACCTCGTTTGTATTTTCAATCTTCTTCTCAATTGCATGATTAATCTGCTTTACAGCCTGCTCTAGTGACACTGTAAAAAGTTCATCGTTTGAAGTTGACTTTCCAAGTAAGGACTGAAACCAGTCTACAATTGATTCAAAGAAATTTTTCTCACGTTTCAAAACACCGATGTTAACACTTCCAACATTAACGTTGGTTCCGTCAGGAATAATTATATCTGGAAGAGACAAATCAACATGAAATGTTTGATTTAAGCGATGACGGGCTCTCTCGACCACTCCTCTTGTTTGTTCCCTCAATGCCTGCTTCAAGTTTGCTTGAACATCATTGATCTGCTCTTGAATTTCAGAAAAGTATTTATCTAACAGGCGTTCGATAATTTGTTTTGCCTCAGAAAAAACCAGACCCGCAAATTCTTCAGCTTCTTGCTTACTCGTGAAGCTAATTTCATTGCGACCCCTAAGAGCGACTTTATACTTAAGTAAACTAGACAATGAATTAGGTATAATTTTATTTATAATCTCATCAACAATAGGCGCATCTATTTGTTTTAGCAACAGTTTTCTCATATCCAAATCTACTTTATCTAAACCAGTTGATCGTTGGGATAATCCCTGTAGAAAATACTCTTGCAATACTTGTTCACTCTCAAATTTAAAGTTATTCAATATTACTCGTAGTCTTTGGCTTAACGCATTTTTTTTTGACTCGACCTCCCCTCTCAGGTCAAGTTGGCAACCTCCGAGAGCCTCCAAATCTTGTTGTAATCTGATTACTTCAGACTCTAGTTGCTTTGTATCTTGAGTAATTGCACTTCTTCGTAGTTTCATTGCGTCTTGAAGCTCTAGTAAACGAGTTCGAGTTACACGTAGTGCATCTCTCATACATCGGGGAGCAGCTTCTGCCATCAAAGCAGCAATAGCATTATTGAGAAATGGAGCAAAGCCAGATTTCTGCCAGACTTGTTCAAAGGCTAACTGCATCTGCTCCATGTTAGCTGTCGTGAAAAAGATTTCCCACATATCACCAAATGCTTGTTGTGCTAACGCTTTAGCAGTAGCCATTTGAGCAATTTCTATATTTGATGAGTACTGCTGTAGCTCAAGCTGAAAGTTAGTTGCGTAAAAAGCTCGTCTCGCGGAGATTTCAAATACTCTGTTTTTTATTGCATCTGCATCTAGCCCAAACTCTGCTGAAACAAATTGTTGTACTTGTTCAGGTGTCATGTCATTGTCTGTACGCTGATCAACTTTATTCACAAGAATGTATAGATTATCCTTGCCTCGGATTTTAATGACTTTTTGAACATCTTCTTTTACTTCTTCTGCTGCTTTCGTCTTTAGCTGAGTGTAATCTAGAACAATTAATACTAGCGAACTCTTTTGTAGTTGTTCTTCTACCACTCCAACCAGCCTCAAGTTTTCCCCAGCTTCGTTAGGACCTGGAGTGTCAACAATTACTAGGTTACCTAGTGCCTCTATAGGAGCATCAACTTGTAATCTCCAGAAAGGAGTTTCAATCCTTGGGACGTCATCTAAAGCTCGTAGAGGATCTGCTAAAGGAGCTAGCTGGCTACAAAGGCGGATAATATCATTAAGTCCTGCTAAAGTTTCGATGATCTTTTGATGCCCAGTAGTTCTAGCACGAATTGAAAATCCTATTGCATCCTGGACTTGCTGGATCAGTTGCATGAGATGGGGATATTCCCCCATCTTTGCTTGCAACCCTTCCTTTTCTAGTTCATTCACTCTTCTCTTCAACGTTAACCATGCCTCATGAAACACTGACAGGGTTCCAAAACTTAATGTTAGGACTGGCTCTTCTAAATCCTTCCTGAACACAATTTCTGTAGGAAGGGTTGTCATCGCAGAATTACGGCTAGGTAGTAGTTCTTGACCAATAATGGCATTGATAATCGTAGATTTACCTGCCTTCATTGGAGCCGCAATCGCCATTCTTAATTCTAAGTTCTTAACCTTCTGAACCTCATCAAGAATTTGCTGCTGGTATTTAATATACTTATTTTCAATACCATCCTTAGGCCAAAGTTGAGTGCTAGCACGCCCCATTAATTGACTGACTTGCTCAAGTAAGTCAACAACGTCTTTTTGTAACCCTTGAATGTCAGGCTTCAATGCGGTCGAGGTCATAGGAAACTCCTAAACTTATCCGTTCTGATTGGATCTCAAACTAAAGCAAACTCTTCTAAACTACTATTCTTGAAAAGAAAGATGTGTCGGGAATAAGATTAGCTAGCGATCGCTAATTCCTGCTCAAGTGCTAAAACTTCCCGTTGTACGTATTGCTTGAAGCTGTCGATATCAGTAAAAAAGCGATAGCCTGCCTGATTCACGATTTGTTCTAACGCAGGATCTTCATCAATAAGGAGGGCAACAGGTTGGCTAAGTCCCTCCTGAAGCCCGTTTGTCCAAGCGAGGTCGAGAACGGCGATCGCTTCTCCAGTGTCAGGATTAACCAATTCATACATCAGTTCTCCTTCAGGAAGCCCTTGCTCAGCAACCCAGGTGTTACAGGCTTGGAGAGCTTGATCTTCGGCTTCACTGGCAATACCACCGGGAATAGCAACAATCTGACGCTCTAGCACGGAAGTCGTAACTTCAGGTTCAGGGATGATGCCAGAGTAGAGACTATCAAGAAAAGAGTTAGCCGCCTGGGCAAGTAGTTCACGACGAGCTGCCAGAAAATCTCGGTAGTTTTCGTACTTCCACAGTTCAGGGTCCATTGGAATCCAGTGTGAAGCGATTGTACCAGGGTGTTTGGCTTCATAAGCCGCGAAATACTCAACAGGATCGCGGTTAGAGACTTTGAGATTGGTGTCTTTGGTAAGGAAGGTGAAGTTGGCGATCGCATTAACTTCGGCTCTACTGTAGCCGTGTCTGTAGAGTTTTGATTTGGGGAAGATATGATGAATCTCTAGGCTACTTAAAGAGCCCAATAAATGCTGTGAGATGGGAAGATCATCTTCCCAATCTTTAGCTCCATGCACACGGGTGAGCATATAGAGTAAAGGATAGAAGCGGCTACCCATACTCCAGGCTTTAAAGTCATCAGGTTTGATGCGAAGATCGCCTCTATTTTGACGCAGAAGAGCGATCAAATTCTCCAAGTTGCCATCTGGAGAACTAATCGCAAGTAGATCCTGACGCAGGACAGATTCAGTTGACCCAGCGTAGCGTCCCCATAGGATGGTATGGATATACCAGTACAGCAAGCGGTTCCAATCTTGAGCGTCAAGATGTCCGCCGCGCTGATCAAGATACCGTGCCATGAGTGGGAAAGCGTAAGGACTACCCAAAACGCGATCGTGGTCGAGTCCTAACCGCGAGGCAATTTTGTTTAAGAGAGTATCAACTGCTGTTTCTGCTTCTAGCAGCCCCTTCTTGAAGCGATCGGTTGTGACATCTTTGAGGGCAGAGAACAGAGCTTCGTTAGTCATAATGGCGTTAATACACCGCAGAAAGAGTTCCATGCGAAAGTAGAACCCTGCATTTGCCCATTTTTTGAGACGTTTCTTCAATTCATCACGGGCATCTGGATACTCAGCACAAATCTTGGCAAGTGCGAGGTCACCTTTGGAAAGTTTGGTACCACCACTATTGACTTTATTGAAGATTTCAACCACCACATCAACGGTTTTGTCAGTTCCAGTGACTTCTTCAATATGAAGGTTAATATTCTTGATGCCTTCGACCGCATTGATGCGCTGAAGGTAGTTATTGAGTTTGGACTGATAATCAGGATTGGTAAACAGTGGCTGCATGAATTCACCAATACCCCGTTGCATCAGGTTAGTGACATTAATCCAGAGGGGACTACCTTCCATCTTTTTAGGGGAGTAGAACTCAAAGGTTTCGTCCTCAAGATTGAAATACAACCCAGTGAATGCTTGAGCATTGCCATCGAAGAATTTGGGAGCTTTGCCGCGAATGATGCCGTAAAGGGAAGTGATACGTTGCTGCCCATCTAGCAAAAGCTTGACAACACCAGCGGCGAGTTGACCGTCGCCACGAGCATGATCAACCGCTTGCTCGGTCTTAGTTTCCCAAACTAGAAGGCTACCCACTGGATGCCTGCGGTACAGAGAATCCATCAAATTTCGCACTTGCTCTCGGTTCCAGACATACCCTCGTTGAAATTCAGGGAGGGCAATGCTGCCCATATCGATCTGGTCAAGGATGGTGCTGATATTCATATAGACTCTTCCTCAGCTGAACTTGGAGAACTATAAGCACTGGATGCTGAGTTCCCTCAAAAGTATGCCCAAGCTAGCTTATAAATCTCAAAATTCATCTCTTCATGATGTTTGATGTAATAGTTGCATTACTTTGTAGCATCCGTTGAAGTTGATTTACGTTGCTTCAGTGCGGAGCTAAGAATTTGCACTATGCATTTGCTAAATGCGCGAAAGTATTTGCTCATCCATAGAAACTAATTGAATGGAAACTCAGCTTGCGAGATCTGCCGCTTGCTCGTATGCTCTCCATGTCCCTACTCTCTAGGGAAACTAATTGAATGGAAACTGCCTACGTCTACAATTGAGACTGTTTTTTCTTGCTGGTCCTATTCCTGTCCCTCATAACCCAATATCAGCCTACTCCGTCACCTTTGAATTCACTCCATTTTTTTCCTTTTTCTTTTCTTCCTTCTTCTTTGTTTGGGTATTCCTTTTACCTTTTTTTCTATGAGCACTCAAACACAGAAGTCGCACTTCTCATCCTCTCTGCGCCATCCCATCGTTCGCTCTATCCGGGCTCAACCTCTAATCAAAGGATTGGACTGCCTTCCTCCTAGTTGGGCACTCACCCCTGTCCTCAACAAACGTCCCTTGCGCCCCGGCTGGCAGAATGAAGATCCCATTTCACGAGAGGAGTTAGTTCAGCTCTTAAAGGAAGGGCAAACGCTCTGGAGCCACAAGGGTCAAAAACATTGGCATTGCTGTTGGAATGGATACGCCCTTAGAACAGGCGATATCTCAGGCGGGCTGCTTGCCATTGATATTGATGGTCCTTCAGCCCAATCGTTATGGGACATGCTCAGTCAAGGGAAAGCCCCTCAAACCCTTTGTTGGACAAGCGGTAAAACTGGGCGACAGCAACTGCTCTATCAGATTCCACCATCTTTTCGTAATGCCTTAAGCACCTTCTCCAAGTGGTGTATTGCCGAGTTCCCTTCCTCTGGGTCACCCTTCCAATGCCAGGCGGCAGAGCAAATTGAGCTACGCTACAACGGCTGCATCTCGGTGTTACCGCCCAGCTCTCACCCCGAAACCAGGCTGTATCGGTGGATAGTCTCACCCCAATCTGCTCCTGTTGCCGATGCCCCCGTGTGGCTTCTAAACCAGCTCTATGAGCATCACTGCCAACCTTCCCAAAGAGCAAGTTTCTCTCACGCCAAATCCAATACCGCTAGGACATCAAACCGATCCCACAAAAATCAGTTCTTCTCGATTCAAGGCAAGGTGAAGATGTTTCTGCTGGCTCCTTATCTGGAGGGCTATGACGAGGAGGGGCGAGAAGAGTGGATAACGTGCCGGTGCCCGGTACATGGGGGTGAGGCATTAGACTCCTTGCACATTCACCCGGAGAGTGGGGGCTTTATCTGCCATGCCGACTGCTCAAAAGATGAAATCTATCATGCAGCTTTGGCGATCGCCCGGGAGCAAGGGTTCATAGCAAGGAAGCAGTTCGGCTCACTCTCCTGAGATAGGGTGATACTTCCATAACAGGATTGCATATCCTCCAAAAGAAGAGAGATAGTTTGAGACAAGCTCTCCTCTCACGCCCCCTTGGAGGATTACATGATGCTATTGTCACGACACTTGTTTCGGTTAGCGATCGCCTCTCTTTGGTACGTCGATAATGGCGGCACACAAGTATTGATGAATGCCTTCTACAAGGCTCTGGAGCAACCCGGAATGACGAAGGCAGAGGCATTACGGCAAGCACAGATTGCCTTAATTACAGGAGATTATCAGCGATTGGGAATTGAGGTGACACCTCAACTAGCGCAATACCTTGATCGCCCCTACTACTGGGCACCCTTTATTCTCATCGGCAATGGGTTGTAGCTGCTGACAGCAATCGTCATGCTGACCCGAACTTGTTCTAGCTGATTAGGAGGCAAACCTAGAACAACCCACTACGCCAAATAGCGATCGCCGCCCAGTTCCTTTTTTTCCTTTTTTCTTTTTCTTTTCTTCTTTCCTCCTTCTCCCTTTGGGTGTTTTTTACTCAATTAGGAGTTCAGGTATGAATAGTCTTAGAAAGGAAGAAATCGGGGCACATGTGTATTCACTCAATCACCCTGAAGCAGAGCCTCAAACGAACGGTTTAAGCGAGGTGGCAATAGACGAACTCACCCAAGCCAAAGACGAGTTGGACAGGGCAATGGCTGATTTAATGAACCAAGTGAGCCACTTCTCCGATGAGTCCTTCGATATGTCATGGATGAATGTTGATGAAGCAGAAGTGATTCAAGTGACAACCCTATTGATTGCTTGGCTGAAACAGAACTTGAATAGACACTTACTCGGCATGTCACTCTTGAACGTCCGCTTGGCTCAATGGGAGGCTGACCACAGGGATGAATGTTAGAAGATGAGGCATCGTTCGAGACGAGTAAGGTGTTTCCTTTCAAAGAAGCATCTCTCTGCTTCCATGAGGATAGGGTTAGTTCCTAGCGTTCAGCCTCTTTTGGGGATTGTAAATTAGATTGTGTCAAAGGTCAGAAATGAGATCTAATGAACTACTAGACCCGAGACACTCGTACTATGACTTTTCGACCTGAACTCCTCGAT
>NZ_JACJSA010000052.1 GCF_014697545.1 Oscillatoria sp. FACHB-1407
ATGTATAGCTTTTTGGTTAACCAAAAAGCTATACATACCTATCGATACAAATATCTTATCGCCTATCACTATTTAATATACTTATCGATCGCCCATTATGATAAGGAATATAAAAAGCGATCGCCTGTTTCCTATAAAGCATCGCTGTCCCTCTTAAAAATACAAACCTGCAAAGCGTTGCTATATAAGCATTTCAGGATTTGATATATTTACCCTGTCGAATATATCCTTATCGGTTTTAACACTGCATACCTTATCTTTGTTGAAACTGCTTTTGATTGATAAGTTATTCAAAACGATCGCTATTCTTATCAATTAATCATTGTTTTAATCTTCTTATCAATCTCTTGTGGTGTAAGAAGCTTGTGTATAAAGCCCTTCAAGCTCTACTGAAAAACGATCGCGCTTGACAATACTTGATATGAATGAATATGATAGGGATAATGATAAGCATTGCAACTCCTCATGCGTACTCCGACCTCTTACCCCCACAACAATACCCGCAAGGATCTAGTCAACCGCTTCCGCGATCGCATCGCTCACGGTGAACGCACTAAATTAACTAGACAGGAACGCTCCGAATTGGCTCTGCATTTCGTTGATAAACTTGCCCAATGCGACTCAGAACAAGACGCGATCGCTCTCTGCAAAGACGAAATTGCACTCCTCGAAGAAGGCTATCCTGTCGGCAGTATCGCAAACCAGTATCTTCCTGAATGGCGCAAAGCAATCTCATTCGCTTTAGAAGAAGGTCGGCTTCCTAAGCAAAATCTAGAGCCAAACGAATTTGGCAAAGTCTACCAACATTGGGGACTCAAATACTTGCTTTACCCTAACGAGGTTCACAAAACGCTCAAAGAGAAAACTACTGCTGCAAACAACCAAAAGCAGGACGATTTACAACCCATTCGCGCTAACCACTTTATCACCAAAGCAAAGGACTTACTTCAAGCAGAAACCCCTTATGAATGGGCAGTAGGGCTTTTAGCGCTCACAGGTCGCAGATTCAGCGAAATCGTCGCTAAGGGCGAATTTAAATCAACCACTCATCCCTATGCGATCGCTTTTCGGGGACAACTCAAAAAAGGCGTTCAAAATCTTGATGAGGCTCAAACTTTCCTGATCGCTACATTAATTGAAAGCGATCAGGTTCTAGCAGTACTGGATAAGTTTAGAGCGCATCCTAGAATTCAAGAACTTGCAAAACTCTCGCCTGATGAAATCAATTCACGGCTCAATACTTCCGTGCGCCATCACATCAAACAGGAGTTTGAAGACGCACAAATCATTCCAGTTTTGACAGGGGAAAAGAGTGTTTCTGCCCATAACTTACGGGGCTGTTATGCCGAAATTGCAGTTCACTACTTTTGCCCACCAAACCAAGCAACTCATCGCTTTGTGCAAGCCCATTTAGGTCACATCATTGGAGAACGTGAACTTGCCAGCCGTAAGAATGCCGGGGCAACCGAACATTATTTTCACTACCGCCTTATCGGGGCACAGGGGCAGCAGCTTAACGAAAAGGGCATCTTGCTAGAGCAATTCGGAACGCTCCCTAACACAGTCGAATTTCAGCCAGAACAAACAACAATTGAAGCTTCTCAGGAGAATCCACCAATGGCGATCGCTTCCAAATCAAAAACACCTTCCCAAACCCGCAAGTCCCGCGCTTTTGTGCCCTCTGAGCTAATGCACCAACTTAAAGAAATCACCGCTAAAAAGCTCAATACCGATGGCTCTTACGCGGAAGTCCTTGAAGCCGTCGTGAGATTCCTACAAGATGACAAAACTCCCTCGATCGCTTCTTCCATCGAATCTCTTGGCTCGACCTTCCAGTGGTTCACAGCAGAAGTCGAACGCCTCCGAGAGGAAAATCTCCGCCTCGCTTCCGAACGCAACCAAGCGCAAGCAAAACTAGAAGGCTTGCACAATCAGTCTCATAACCAGGCAGAACTGGAAGCACTCAAAGCTGAAAATGCGCGATTAAAAGCTGAACTAGCTCAGTTCCAACAGATTAAACAAATGCTAGGAGGGGGCACTGATATGTCCACAACTCCGGCTCCTGAGGCGATCGCTCCTCCTCCCGCTACTCCAGTAACTCAACCTGCATCACCCAGACAAACAACAGTAGCTACTGGTCAAAAACGCATCCGAAATGAAGACCAGGCGCTCGACAAAATCAACGAGGCGATCGACCTCATCATGGCTTGGAATGATGACCCCTCACACGACCTCAATCACAAGTGGTTTATCTCTGTTCCCGTCATCCTCTCCTTAATCAGAGGCAGTGGCTATTCCACCTCTCAAGGAAGAGTGCAAGCGGCAATGGCAAGCCGAAAGCAAGAAATTGACGCTCACCATCATAAGCATGGGCTAGGTCAGCGGCACAATAGCCGTCACAACTTACCAATCACTGAAGATATTGTGCTCTAATACGCTGCTTTGTCAGCAGTATCAATCCTGTTGAATTCCGTTCAATACCCATCTCTAACCATTGAGGTTTTCTAACTAACTTAGCGATCAATCCCCTCTTCTCCTAATTCGCGTATGAGCCTATTTATCGAGAGACGCGACAGTCTTCCCGCTTACTCTATACAATCGGCTCAAACTCATTTGGCTTAACGAGGTTGACTTGATTTCACTGTCGTTGCAACTCGTTATTTTACAGCTATTGATTACAACTTTTTTACAAGTACTATTTTATAAGTAATTAACAATGTGGTTAATGTCAGAAAACTAACTATAAGAAACATATTATTCAAATTAGACGTTGTATTCTCTAAAACCTTCCAAGCAATTACTGTCAAAATTGTAGTAAAGATGGCAAATCCATTCACAAAAGCAAGTTTATTAAATTGTTGATTAAAGTCTGAAGACGATTCCTCCACCCTATTTTTAAAGTCCCATTGACGTGCAGACAATAGCATAAATATTGCAGGTATAGAGACTATTATCTTTTCCAAGAGCTTCGAAGAACTAGAATTATCAATAATCAATATAGAAATCAAGGAATTTATCACAAACATCTTCCTAAAACATTTCCTAAAGTTTAAATTCTACACTTCTTGAATATGTGTCACATCTCTTGCCTTTTGTTGCTCGTCTCACAAAGTATTCTTCATTCAGAAGCTAGATATCCAGCATTTCAGATCCTGCACGACAGTTAGCGCAAGACCAACGCCAATGAGCGAGAGGCACAACAATAGCAATCTCAAACCATTGAGATTTTCTAGCTAAACTTAGCGATCGCACCTTTCTTCTCCCCATTCACGTATTAGCCCATTCTTCAAGATACGCGACAATACCTGAAGGCACAGCTGTAACAGGAACGTGACCACCTCAAGGGCAATCCACTCTCTTCTGAGGAATTAGACCCTCTACGAGCCGGAAATTCAGCGTTCAACGCAAAACTGCATCTCTCTCGCTCTAAACGCAAAAATATTCATAACCCTGTGGCAAGGACACAAGGCTGGCAAAACCAACTCTCTCCCAACCACCCGATCGCCCCTCCCTCAACTGTC
Organism: Oscillatoria sp. FACHB-1407; assembly: GCF_014697545.1. Lineage (GTDB taxonomy): Bacteria > Cyanobacteriota > Cyanobacteriia > Elainellales > Elainellaceae > FACHB-1407. The sequence continues at coordinate 3,522 of NZ_JACJSA010000052.1, forward strand.
TCTACCTCTACACCCATCAGATAACGCGCTGTCGATACCTTAGCCTCTATCAAAATAATCACGCAAGTAATCATCTATTTCTCTCTTTACTTGCATTACTTTAGTTCTCTCTTGAAAACTATACTGCTTACTCTTTCTCTTATTAACTTACTTCTACTTAACTCTATCTTCTACTCTTACTTCTCTCTTCCTTATTTCGATCGCTTCTCTTCTCTCTCGTCTATCTCTCTTCATTCTCTTCTCACTCGCACCTTATCACTCGCCCTATCCGTCTACAACCAGTTAAACATACTTTTTGATAATGATAACCTTATGGCAACTGTTACTGATAAGAATAACCAGAGTGACAATTAACCATATTGATAAGAATAACCGAAGTAAGGATAAGCCTACTAATTCGCTCCACACTTTAATTCTTGACTGTTTTTACTCAAAAACAGTACATAAGTACCATTGCCTCCAAGCGATCGATCCCCCGTCTCCTTCACATTCCCAGGAGTCCCCGCTCTCTTCCACTTCCTTTGTCCTTTTATCGCATCTTTCTTTACATTGTCACCCGTTTCTCCCGCTCTCTCTCCCTTTTTCCCTACCCTACCCCTGCTCCGCTCTATCTCAATTCTGCTTGCATCCCCTGCCAAAATGCTGCCACTTCACTCACCACTACCCATCCCCGCCACAGCGTCTTGATCCCTGGCTCCCCATCCCCTTTGCGTCCTAAAAAACCGCCCTTCTTCGCAATCCATCGCACACATTCCCCCAAACTTGGCGCTTCTGTAGGCAACTCCCTTGTCCGATGCACCACCATGTACAACGCCTGCCACTCTACTGTCTCTAATATCCCTTCCACGCTTTGATCCGGATCTCGCCTTGCCTCGTACATCATCCACATCAATCGCCACGCTACAACGCTGTACGTCGCCACTGCTCGCTCTAGCCGCTCGCTCTCCTCCAACTGCAACTCCTCCACTCGACAACCGCTCTGGAGGACAAAAAAATATCGCTCTATCGTCCACCTCAACGTGTACTGTCGCAACTTTGCACACGCGCCTGCTAAGTCCTCCACTGCCTCCGTACTCAGCAGCAACCATCGCACTCCCTTTTCCTTCTCTGGCGGCTTCTCCTCTTCCGCTAACACCGCCCACATCTCGATCGCGCCCATTCCACTTAAATGCACAGGCGGCTGCAACCACACTCGCGCATACCGCACCGTCAAAACACACCGCCTCGCTTTTCGCTTCGGCGTTCGCTGCAATTCGATCGCCAGCTCCCCGGCAATCTCACTTCCTGCCATCACCTCAAATAACGGTTGCACTTCCTCGCTAAAGGCGCTCCGCTTCGTATTCCGGTTTTGTGCCGCTCGAATCAATAGCTCTGACTGAGCTCGGCGCGGTTGGGCAAACAACTGATAAATGTCCGCTTCGCGATCCGCGATCGTAATCACCCGCACTCCTTCGGGAAGTAGCCGTTCCGTCTCCTCTAAGCTCTCCAGCCACCGCACACTCTCCTTCTCTTCGATTCGCCGCTGCCGACTCGCTTTTCTCGTCCCAACTTGCTCCCCTCGACTCCACATCCGCTGGTGCAATATCCCCAACGGTACGCCTGCTTCACTCACCGCCAATACCGTGTGCAGCTTCAACCCTCGCGCTTCTGGGTCGCTGATCGGTCCTATCCCTCTCGTCCCTTTTCGGTGCTCACTATAGTCCAACTCGCTCGTGTCTTGGATCGCTAATACTACCCCACTCTCTCGCGCCCGTCTCATCACTGACGCTTGATGTCCACCTAAGATGTCTTCCACACCCACTCGTCGATTCGACCAGAAATCATACGTCCCTTGCAATGCTGCACTGTCTCGACTCGCCACGGGCACACTCGCTCCAGGTCGCGCACTCAAATCCTCCACAATCCTCACTAACCGCCGATTTAACCGTTCATCCCCTAAATCTGTTCCCGCTAACTCTTCGCTCGCCCAACTCATCAATGCACCTTCCTTCTCAGTGCATCTGAGCCTAAACCCTTTTCTCCCTCTTCCCTTTTTTCACCCTCTTTCTTTTATCCTTTTCCGCTCCTCGCCAATTCCTCTCTCCCTAACCTCTTCCTCTAAATCCCTCTCCCATAAGCTTCTCAGCCTCTCAATTCCTCCCTTTTGCCAAATTGATCCAACTTCTTCCACCTTCTCTCTCAATCATTGCCCGCTTCTCTGCTCTCCTCAACCCTTTTTACCCACAATCCCTCGCTTAATCTCCGCTTCCTCATCCCAAAACCAATCGCTCTCTCTTACCCTTTATTTCTTCAATTCCCTTTGCACCATCCGCCTTCTAGCCTTTCCTCTGCCCACCTCCTCTCTTCCACTTACCTCCCTTCTCTCCCTCTATCCCTATCTTTATCTAGCTATCCTTAGCTAACTTTTTCACCCTCCTAACCTCGATTACTCCTTTGCATCACTCTCGCCTTTTTGAAGTTTCTTACCCCTTTCATTAACTTCCCTTGCCTTTTCCTTACTTCTCTTCTTAATTCATTCCTCTATTCCCTTCAAACTCCTGACACATAACGATCCTGGCTCTGTTAAGTCCTCAGAAATCTCGTCGTTACTCTCCTTCTCTTTCCTTATCTCTTCTCTAATCCTCTTCATCTCCCTTCTCTTTTTCTTTGTACTTCTGTTGCAATTCCCTTTAGTCTCACACTGAGTCTATTCTATCTCAAAACACTAAACCCTTGCTGTACCTCGCTTCTGCCTCTCTCCTAATGTGTGTAGAAAGATGCCACTAATGCATAGCTACTTGGCGAATGCGCTCCATAGGCGGTAAATCATCTGCTTCCCGTTCCAGTTCCTTCAACCCGGCACGAATGGTATTTTGGCTGATACCCGTGGCTCGATGAACAGCAAGGATACCACCAAAGCCCAAAGCCCTTGCTTCCGTTGCCGCCCATAATCGACGACTACGCTCGTTTAGATAAGGACTGAGTTGGTCATACTTCTCCTCAATCTGCTTGACTACAGAATCAGGAATCATAGGAAAGGTTGAAAATCGCTTTCCTCAGCCTAATCATTCCTTGCCTGCTTGAACAAAGGAGTTACGCAAATTATTACTTTAAGACTCCTAAGGGTACCTGTCACCGTTCCATCAGCGGCTCTGGTCACTTCTGATTGAACTCGACCTGCCCCGTCATAGTCATACGTAATCGTTTCACCCGATTGCAGAGTGACCGTACCCAAGCGATTAAAGTACCCAACAAAATTCTTGAGGTAAACTATTATTTACATTGCTTGTTCCGCGCTTATTCCACTAATTTTTGGGTAATCTCCTCATTAGAATAATCTAGAGTAATTAACGTGTTTACAGCAAACCAGATCTTGCAACAACGTTACGAGCTTCAGCAACAATTAGGCATTACTCGAAGAGGACGGCAAACTTGGTTGGCAAGGGACTTTGTAACACAACCAAATAGACCCGTGATTATAAAGCTTCTAATATTTAACGCCGAATTACAGTGGGATGATCTCAAGTTATTTGAACGTGAGGCTCAAGTGCTGAAGAGCCTTAATCATCCTAAAGTTCCTAAATATCAAGACTATTTCAAAGTTGATCAACCGAATCACTCAGATTCCCTTTGGTGGGGGTTAGTGCAAGATTATATTCCGGGAACAACTTTAAAGGAAGCCCTTGAACAGGGATATAAATTTAATGAAGAAGAACTGCATAGGATTGCCAGAGAAATCTTACAAATTCTAATTCATTTACATGAATTGAGCCCACCTGTATTACATCGAGATATCAAACCCAGTAATTTGATTTTAGATCAGGATAAACAAATTCATTTGATTGATTTTGGGGCTGTTCAGTCAAATGTGGCCTTACCTGGAACAACGTTTACTGTAGTTGGGACGGTTGGTTATACTCCTTTAGAACAATTCGGTGGCAAGGCAGTTCCGGCATCCGATCTCTACGCGCTCGGTGCTACATTAATTCACTTATTAACAGGGGTTGCCCCAGCAGAGTTGCCTCAAAAAGATTTGCAAATCTGCTTTAGAGATGGCATTAGCATCAACTCTGACTTCATTAAATGGATTGAGAAGATGACTCAGCCTTCTATTGAGAAGCGATTTAGGTCAGCTCGTCAAGCACTCGCTTCTTTAAACACAAAACAAGATTCTGATTCTAAAAAAGTCAATTTTGTTAACTCAATACAAACTCTTCAGCCTAGAAATTCTACCAAATTGTCTCGCCCCTCAGTTAATCAAGTTGTGCTTAAGAAGACATCGGCTCGTCTAGAAATACATCCAATCAAGCCATCTCAATCCAACTACCCTCTCTTCATGCTCTTAGGAGCTGGACTCATTGCAGTCTTAATTATGTTTACTCTACAGTGGGTTTTAGTAAGCTCAAGCTTTATAGCTTCTCTTTTTGCTTTCTCTATTTTTGCATACTTTACTTTGCTTCGTTTTGCACTGCCAATAATCGTATCCAATTTTCCAAATAGGACACATCTCTACTTTGATCTTCAACGGAATCGATTTGAAATCAGAAAAGATACCTCCTTTGGAGGTAATTCAAAGCCGACTAAACTAGAGGTATGGGATTCAATTTCAGCGATTAAATATGTAATGGCAACTCAGAGAACTGGAAGCGGAGGTGAAAGAAAGTGGGCAGTCACAATACGTACATCTCGTAGCTATCTATTGGATTGGAATTTAACTGAAGTTGAATGTATGTGGATAATACAAGAAATTCAAGACTGGTTGACCTCAGGTTAACTCTTAACCAAAGAAAAAATAGCCTAGATTTTCATCCTCTAGGCTATTTTTACATCTTTTAATAGAGTTATCTGATAAAAGCTCGACAGTTCTTGAAACCTTCCTGTGGCAAACCTCATTGATAATTTTAGTTGCTAAATGAACAACCACAAGTAAACTTTATTACTAAGATCCGCCAAGCCTACTACAGCCGCGCCCAAAACATCATTTAATTTCGGCTCTCTACCTATTTCTCAGCAAATCTAAAAGGTTGAAATACTACTGCCCTTTCTACGTTCTAGTTGTCATTCCCTACCAAAGATTCCCAAGCTATAGGATATGAGATTCCAGAAAAGATATCAATTCCCATGTCGTAACCAACTGACATATTCCAATGCCCTAGAATTTGGTCAGATCGCACTGTTCCATATCCCATAATATAACTTTCGTGGCTAAATCCTGCACCAGTAACAATACCTGCTGATAATGCTAGAAAACCACCCGATAGAATTCGAACATGCGGACCTAAGATTCTTGGTGAAGATATTGCAACTGAACCATAGGTGAAGCTTAAATCAGGAATTTCATTAAAGGGAGGTGGAGTAGGAACAGAAAGACCAGGTGCTACAATCAACCAACGTCCACGTTCTTGTCGACGGTCAACAAATTCTGATGTGGCCTCAATAATGAAGACTCCACCAGAGAGAACTCCTCCGCCCATGTGTTCAGGAAAACCAAATTCAAAGCTTTTTGCATCACCATCCCAAGCGATACTACCGTGAATACGATCGTAATTTCTGCCAACTATAAACTGAGCACCTGCTGTTATTGCTGAAGATAGAGCGTATGAGATTGTGAGAGCTACTGTAAGCTCTGAATTAAACATTCCTGATGGATCAATATATCTAATCGGATTGCCATTTCCATACATATACCGATGTCTTGACATTGGTTGTTCCTGCCACCCTTCAAAGGGGTCAGTACTAGCAAAGCGTCCCGTGTTTTGGTCATAGTATCTAGCTCTGAGATACTGCATTCCAATGTTGGGGTCAGCCTGCTCCCCTCGATACAGATAGTTGTTTTCTGTTGTTCCATTGAAGCGCAACAGACTTCCATAAGCATCATAAGTGTAGGTATCGGTCACTCGCCCTGATTCATTGCTCAGCAGCCTGACTCCACTATGAGCATCATGGGTATAGAACGATGTATCACCTGCCCTATCTTGAGAAATCAATTCATGACCATGCACATAGGAGACTCCAATTTGTCCATTGGGTGCATATTCCTGAAGCACTTCTGCATAGGGACGATTGGCATCCACTAAATAGCGCGTTTCCTGCCCGTTTACAGTGGATGAGACTCGAATGCCATCAGCATCGTATTGGTAGTCCACCTGACGAGTGGTGCCACCTGTGGTGATATCCGCTTCTACCAAGCGATTCTCTTGATTCCAGCCATACTGGGTTTGCTGCCCTGGAGCTTGAACGGTGATGAGATTACCGTTGTTGTCATAAGTGTAGGTGGTCGCCACCCCTCCTAATGCGGTACTGGTGAGACGGTCGTTTGCATCGTAGACATAAGTTGTTACTCCTTCGGTAGAGTCCGTGCGCCTCATGCGGTTTCCGACATTATCGTAGGCATACTCAATGATTTGGTTGCCGTTTGTTGGGTCTGTGGTGGTTTCCTTGATGAGGCGGTAGAGTTCGTCATAGGTGAACTCTACCCGTCGTCCATTGAGTTCCGTGACGCTCGTGCGATTACCAACCAAGTCATAGGTGTAACCGTAGCTCGACAGCAGCGTCCCTGTTGCATCTTTTGTCTCTACTGCTGTGACTCGATTGAGCACATCATACTGATAGGTTTGCCTCACTCCATTAGGCAAAATTGTTTCAGCCAGATTGCCAACCGCGTTGTAGGTATAGACCGTTTCTCCAGTTGAGGCAATGACTCGCTCTAGTTGTCCCAGCGCACTATAGTGATGAGTGGTGGTGCCCGACGGAGTGGTTATCGTCTCTACTTGACCAGTGACATCGTCATAGGTATAAGCAATGGTCGTATTGTCGGGTTCCGTGCGAGTCAGCAATCGACCCGCCGCATCGTACAGATATTGAGTCACTCCTCGTTCATCGGTGACACTGTCTCGTCTCCCTGCTGTTGTATAGGTAAACTCAACCGATTGGTTGTCGCTTAAGAAGTGTTTTGCGGTCAATTGATTGAGGCTATTGTACTCATACTGCGTGGCCTCACCGTTGAAGTCTGTCACCTCAATCAGGTTGCCAACTCGGTTATACTCCATTTCCGAGCGTTGCAGCATGGGCCGAACGATGGCTGTGCGTCGTCCTAACCCATCATATTCGTATCGCGTCGTGCGATTATTGGCATCCGTTTGAGCGACCAGATTACCCGCTTCGTTGTATTGGTAGGTTGTGCGCTGCTGCTTGGCATCGACAACAGCCGTTAGCTGGTCAAGCACGTTGTAGTCAAAGGAAGTAGTACGTCCTAGCTGGTCGGTTGTGGCGATCGCATCACCCGATGCATCATAGGTTGTTCGGCTGCGACTACCATCTGCAAAGATGGTTTCAGTCAGTCGGTCTAATTCATCGTAGACAAAACGAGTGGTATGGTTGAGTGGGTCAGTTTCTGAAATCTTGCGTCCTGCGGCATCATAAACTGTTCTGGTCTCCAGGCGTTGACCCTGAGCATTGATGTTTCGAGTGAGCACGATTCGCCCAACCGCATCATATTCAAATTCAGTGCGGACACCGTCTTTCATCAGAGTAGTCATGCGCCCTGCCTGGTCATACTCCACTCCAGTCTGTAGGTTATCTAAGAGATTATTGGGAGTGTCGTCCGGTAACACCATTCCTGTTGGACGCCGGAGTGCATCGTAGCTGTAGCGCGTGATATTACCTGCCCAATCAGAGATCGCTACTTTGTTGCCGACTGCATCATACTCAACGGTAGAGCGGAGATTGTCCGTATCGTCGTTGGGAGTGTCATCGGCATAGATTGTCTCAATCAGCTCATTGCGCTCGTTATAGCGCATCTGAGTACGGCGACCCTCAGCATCAACAACAAACACTTGATTGCCATTGGCATCATACCCGTATTGAGTCAAGCCATTCTCCGTATCTAAAACCGACTCAACCTGTCCCTCGTCGTTATAGGTGCGGGTTATTGTTAAGGTGCGAACTCCGGTTGGGGTGGTCAGCGTCGTGGTTTCAGTCAGTTGATTGCCGTTGACATCGTAGGTGAAGGTTGTGACTTGCCCTAATGCATCAATCTCCTTCGTTTTATTACCAAACTGGTCATACTCAAAGGTGGTGATGTCATTGGCACCTTCATTGATGGTCAGAGAATTACCAAAGCGGTCATAGGTGTAGGCGATCGTGTAACCTGTAGCATCGGTCATAAACGCGACATTGCCACGTGCATCAAAGGTATAGCTGGTGGTGTGACCCAGAGAATTGGTGTTGGTTAAAAGCTGACCCCGAGCATTGTAGGTGTAATAGTCTGTTTGATTGAGTGCATTCGTTTGAGTGAGCTGATTTCTCTGATCGTCATAGGTATAAGTCGTTGTCCAACCTTCAGGACCACTCTCTGCGGTAATGATCGTCTCAGTCAGGACGTTGTTGTCCTCGTCATAGGCGCGTGTGGTAACTTGCCCTTCGGCGTCAATTTCCGTGAGAATATTACCGCGCTCGTCATAAACGTAGGTAGTCGGATTCCTCAATTGGTCATACACGGTTTGAGTGGAGTTAGTGGGGTCATAACTCATCTCCACCGGATTGCCTTTAGCATCAACCATGAACTGCAATCGACCCTGTTCGTCATACTCGTTGCGAACCCCAGGGCGATCGAGTGGGTCAATGATTCTATCAAGGTAGTGGGGGCGTTCGCCGTTGTACTCCATCCGAGTCGTGTTTTGCTCTCGGTCGGTTACGCTGATGAGGTCACCCTGAGCGTTGTACTCGTAGCGAATGTACTCCTGCATCGGGTCTTGCACCGAGACAATCCGCCCTTGAGCATCACGCTCAAAGGTGATGGATTGTCCGGTAGAACTGAAGACACCCGCGTCAGTGTAGGTCAGCGAGTTGCCGTTGAGGTCTGTGACCTTGAGCAGATCTCCGCTACGAGCATCAATCTCGTACTGAGTGCCATCTTTAGTCGTCAGGATGTAAACGCTGCCATACTCTGGATTGGCGGGGTTATAGCCTGTGCCATTGACGCCTGAGTACTGACCATTAATGGAGTTGAGGTAAGTGCCATCAGCATTTCTCACACT
>NZ_JACJSA010000053.1 GCF_014697545.1 Oscillatoria sp. FACHB-1407
GGCTTCTGCAATAACCGTCATCCCTGGCTTACGTCCAATCATCGCCGCCAGTCCTTGTCGCACAACCGGATGATCGTCTGCGATCAAAATTCGGATGGATGATTCTGCACTCATAGCGTCAATGGCACAACAATCGTCAGGACTGTTCCCTCTCCAGGCTGGCTCGCGATGGTTAGATTTCCGCTAATTTGTTGCGATCGCTCCTGCATACTGATCAAGCCGTAACCCTTTTTAGATGTCTCTAGATTGATTATCTGGTCGTAATCAAAACCCTGTCCATTATCTTGGATTTGCAATTGAACGTGATCGAGCTGGTAACTGAGTTCAATCTGGATATGAGTCGCCTCAGCATGTTTGAGAGTATTATTAATTGCTTCTTGAGCAATTCGCAACAAATTGGTTTCTATTTCTGTTGGAAGAGCATAGGGAGTGCCCTGAACCCGACAGGTCACTTGTAACGAGGTATTGGAAGTTAGGTCCCGCATCAAACCTGTGAGCGCACCTGCCAGGTTGGTTTCTTCCAGCACTTGGGGACGTAATGCTCGGACTGAGCGACGCGCTTCGGCGAGACTTGCTGCGGCTAAATGACGCGCCTGAGCAATATGAGCCTGGCGATCGCCTGCATCTGTCAGGTCAGTGTCTTCTGCGGCTTGGAGTTGAATCAGAATGCCTGCTAAGCCCTGGGCGATCGTATCGTGGATTTCACGAGCCATGCGGTTCCGTTCTTCTAATACCGCCGTTTGTTTGGCTTGCTCGGCTAGGTAGCACATTTGAATCGCTAAGGTTGCCTGATGAGCAAGTGCCTGAACTAGTTCTGCTTCTTCTGGCTTGAGGCTTGACTGATTGCGAAATGCCAACCCTAATAATCCAACGGGTTGCTCTCCTACAATCAATGCCAAACCAATGGCTTCGGTAAATCCTTCTCGCTCAATCCACTCCAAAACCCCACTCCATTCCATGCCTTCAAACTCTCCTGCGGTTAGGGACGCAAGAGTGCGCTTTTGGCAAAGGAATTCAAAAACGGGGGTAATATCCATTGGGAAAACAGAATGAAACAGAACGGGTTCATCCGGTCTAGCTTGCGAATAAAGCTGCCCGTCCTGGATTTCTAAGCATAGTTTCAATTCATTAGTCTCGGTATTGAGCAGAAAGATATGCCCCACCGTTGCCTGTACCTGATTAGCTATCTCTGTGAGAACATGTCCTAGAAAAGAATTTAAGTTAGATTCCTGGGCTAATCGGTCAAGGCTGTGTTTGAGAGCATCATTGGTTTTTGCCAGCTCTGTTGCCCGATCTTGTGCTGCTCTTTGCTGTTCGCGAGCGATCGCGATTTCACGTTCGCGCTCGGCAATTTGGCTCGTTTGCATTGCCAACGCAATTTGCTTGCCAAGCGATTCAGCTAGTGTGATTTCGCCCTGGGTAAACACAGGTGTCTCTCGATAGATAACTAGTGCACCGAGTGCTATTCCATTACATACAAGCGGAACATTGAGTTCTCCGCCCCAACCCAGTTGTTTGGCGAAGGCATCAAATTCAGGAACGCAAGTTCCATTGAGGTGATCAAGAACGATTGCACGGTCCCGATGACGATGGGAAGTTCCAAGGTATTCAATCGGAACTGTGAAACCCTGAGCAAGGAACCGTGCGAGTATAAATCGATCGCTGAGAGCTAACAACTGTTCAGGTTTATACACGGTTCCTTCATGGAACCAATACCGCAAATAGATGCGTTCATCGGTTGGATGCTCAAAGTAGCCACAACTACGAGCACCAAAGGCTGCAACGACAATTCTCAGCACCTCAGGCAGAAGCGCGTCTAACTGTTCGAGTTGACCCACGGCATCAATGGTTTGTTGAAGAGCGATGCTGGCTTTTTCTAATTCAGCAGCCCGTTCTTGCGCTGCTTTTTCTTGCTCGCGGGCGATCGCAGCTTGTTTGGCTTCTTCTGTGAGTTGTGTCAGCCGTACTGCCAGCGTTGCCTGATGGGCTAACGCTTGAGCGAGTTCAATCTGCTGATTGCTAAGCTGATAACTGCGAGGAAGACGAATCACCAGCATCCCGATGTTCATCTCTCCCAGTATTAGCGGCAGAGTCAGTTCCTGGTACAACCCTAAAGCGTAACGCTCTGCATGTTCTCGAAATAGAGGTATGTCAAAATTGTCTCGAATAAAGTATTCCCTGTACTGGTGAATCGGTTGATCTTGTGCTTCTTGGGGAATTGGCGCACCCACAATACCCGGATGGTCAGGATAGATTTGTGCAATTTCAGACCTGCTATAAATTGCACCTTGCTGAACTATCAACCCGATGTGGAAGCAATATTTAGTTGGATGATACCAGTACTCAACTTGGGGAGCTTGCAGTTGTTCTGAAATCGCGGTCAGTACTTGTCCTAAAAATTTGTCGAGACTGGGTTCTAAAGCAAGGGAATCGAGCGATCGCTTGAGTGCCTCATTCGCTTTTACCAGTTCTGCTGCGCGTTCTTGTGCGGCTTGCTCTTGTTCACGGGCGATCGCGGCTTGTTTTGCTTCTTCTGCTAATTGTGTCAGTTGAATGGCTAGAGCCGCTTGATGCGCGAGGGCTTGCAATAATTCCGAGCCTTGTTCTGTAATGCGATCGGCGCGAGTAAAGGCAAGCCCTAAATGCCCTAAGAATTTGCCTCCTGCACATAGTGGAACTGATAGTACGGCTTGGCAATTGCGTTGTCGCAAATACTCAATTGATCCACTCCAAAACAGATGAGCTTCTTCTACCAGGTCAAAGAATCGAGGTCTACGGGTTTCAATTAAGAGTTGAATGCATTGAGCATCTTGCACAGGCATTTCTGCTGCTATGGGTGATACGGGTACAACACCATCAGGTTCAACTAATGCAACGGTTCGTAGAACTCCACACAACTCATCCAAAACTGTCAAATGTCCAGCAGCCGCTCCTAATTGAGTGATTGCTTCAATGGCAACTTGCTCTAAGAAGTTCGCCAGGTTAGGCTGATCAACCAGACGTGCAGAGACGCGAGCGAGTGCCTCATTTGCTTTTGCCAATTCAGCGGCTCGTTCTTGTGCGGCTTTTTCCTGTTCACGGGCGATCGCCGCTTGTTTTGCCTCTTCTGCCAATCGTGTTAATTGAATGGATAAAGCGGCTTGTTGAGCTAGTGCATACAACAACTCACTGCTCTGTTCATTGATTGGATTTGTATGGGTAAATGCTAGTCCCAAATGACCCAGAAATTCTGCCCCTGCAAATAAAGGCACAGCAATGACGGCTTGATGATGGCGTTGTTGATGATAGGCGATCGCCCCAGGCCAAAACAGGTGGGCTTCTCGCTCCAGGTCAAAGTAGCGAGGTTTGCGTGTTTCTAGAAGCAGGTTAACAAATTCAGCTTCATTGATAGGCATCTCTGCTCCCAGACCAGACGCAACCCGCCCTTGCTCCACATGAGCGACAGCCCGTAGTGTTTGATGCTGTTCGTCTAGCATCGATATCATGGCAGCATCAGCATCCAGTTGAGCGATCGCCTCCAGTGCCACATGGCTCAAAAAAGCAGAGAGGTCAGGTTGCTCTGACAAGCGTTGGGAGGTGCGCGCAAGTGCTTCGTTCGCTTTTGCTAATTCCGTGACCCGCCCTTGTTCCGTTTGTAGAAGAGCTTGCTGAGTTTCTCTAAGTTCGGTGATGTCAACCTGGCTGATCCAGGTACTTGTAACGCAGTCATTCTCGATCGTGCTAACTGCACTGTTGAGGAAGTATCGCTTGCGTCCGTAGCTGTCAATCTCCTCAGTTTCTAGACTTTGGCAGGTGTAGCCATTTTCAATCCAGGCTCGCATCGCGGCTTGTGTTACATCGGAGTTGCGATCGTGAAATTCTTTTGGTGTTAATCCAATTAAGTCTTCCGCATTTTGGTATTCATACATCTGAGCAAGGGCATTGTTTACTTCAGCGATGCGAATAGACTCATAACACAACTCTAGTTGTTCATCTACAGACAATGTAATCGGGATAGGTTGTTGATACTCCCAACGCACAATGCCTTCACTACTGAGTTCAAACAGGGTGCGATAGCGTTTCTCAGATTCAGCAAGGCGATCAAGGATTTGTTGTAATTCAGTATTGATTCGTTCGAGTTCTTGCGAATGCTTTGTAGCACTGTGTGTCCGCTCCTGTTCAGCTTGTAGGACAGCTTGTTGAGCGCGATCGCGCTCAATGCTACTGCCAATGCAATCAGCGGCAATTTTCAAAACAGTGAGTTCGGCAGCACTGCGCTGTTTCACCTCGCGACAGTCATCTATACCCAAGACTCCCCACCACTGCCCCTCTACAAAAATGGGAACAAGGTGGGTAGACTTTATCCCAATCGCCATCTGCTCACTACGAAAGGGTTCTGGAGCTTCATCAATGATGTAACTTGCCGTTTGACCCTGCTGAAACAGCTCATACAACCACTGAATCTCCTCATAGCTACCCTGTCCAGCTTTCCCATCAGAATGCTGCGGAACAGTTCCTGGTGAAGTCCACTCATATTCCAACGCTCTCCAGCTTGGGAAGGGTGAATCGCAGAACGAGTCGAAATTCTCTATGACGTTAATGCGATCGGTGTCTAATGCCTCACCAATCATTCTTAAAGCAGTATTGACTGCCGCATTCAAAGGCATGAGCATTAATAACACACGAGCAACTTCTGCGGTCGTTTCTAACAGGTGGTGCTCTAAAGAAGAACTGCAAGTAGAGACCCACTCATCGGGTTCTGTCTGCCTTACTGGTTCTCGCTCATCTTGTTTGGGTTGTCGATATCTGGCAACTTCTGCTTGTGAAACTGTGTAGGAACGTTCGCACGACTCAAGGCGCGATCGCAGTCTGGCATTTTCTTGTTCTAGGGCAGCGAGGCGATCGTGGAGCTTATTTGGTGCTGTATCCATAACTAGCTTCTAGTTTATTTTGAAGCGAGATTTATCTCAGGATAAAGCAATTATCCTGGAAGGAGTTCAAGGGTTAATTCCTTCTTCAGCTTGTCTGATAGGTCTACGGTTTCTCAAACTACCTTTCAATAACGTTATTGAAAACTTGCAGTTTTTTCTGCCTGGATATAATTTCCTCATCAGGAGCAATCCTGGCCATTTCATTTAATGTTTGAGGGATAAGCTGCTATGCGATCGCGCTAAGCAACTGTGAGTGAGCAGGAAATGTGGTGCAGTTGGCAAATGAATGGTGTAGTAGGCCAGTATTCTTTCAATCCGGCGTTCTGGCTTGTAAAAACCCTAAAATTCAATCTTCAGTGGAAGTTGAACTGTAAAACAGGTTAGGGAGTTGGCACTTTCTACCTGAATTGATCCCTGTAGATATTCAACTAAACGTTTTACCAATGCCAAACCTAATCCAGTCCCGCCGTGTCGCCAACGATCAACACTGGTGAAGCGGTAAAACTTCTCGAATAAACGCGGCAATTCCTGAGGTGGTAACTCTACTCCAGAATTACTGACTTGAATTTGTAGCATTGCGTCTTGAACTTGCACTGCAAGCGTGATTTCCTCATGAGGAGGTGTATATTTGCAGGCATTATGGAGCAGTTCCATTAGAATTCGCTTTAATCCCGCTAAATCCGTCACAACAGATGGTAATCCTTGTGGAATATCGATATTCAGTTGCTGTTGCTGTTGTTGAACACGGGATTCAAAAGCTTCTGCAATAGATGGGAGCCAATAGTTCAGATCAATATGCTCCAGTTCTTGATGCTTTACTCCTGCTTCTAATCGCTGTAGGTCAAGCAAGTCATTAACAAGGTTCAATTCCTGTGTACACCCATCCTCAAGGATCTGAACGTAGCGCATCAAATGTTCGTCGTTAATCTGCTGTTGATCCAGTCTCAACTGAATCATTTGAATCGCCATCTTGATGTTAGTCAGAGGCGATCGCAACTCGTGGGAAACCGTACTCAGGAAATCATCTTTCATGTGACTCAGTTCCTCTAGAACATGCACCTGTTCCTGGGCTGCTTCATAGAGGCGAGATTGGCGCAGAGCGATCGCAGTTTGAACGACAATTTGTTGCAACAAACTTACTTCCCAGACTTGCCATCCACGAGGGATAAAATTTTGGTAGATTGTAAAGAGCCCCCAAAGCTGACCATCGAAAAACACAGGGATAATTACGTAGGCTCTAATTTGAAAGACCTCGAATTGATTGATCTGATGTCTGCTGTGTTTAGCTACATAGATGTCATTGACGACAATGGGAATGTTATTTTGTAGTTGTTCATCCTGCTTCTCCAGCAGGTAAGCGTCCTCCCACAGAATTTGAACATCCTTCTCTATTAATGGGACTCCTCCCTCTGCAACTGATTCCGCTACGAATTCAATACTCTGACCCGAGGAGAATTGGTAAATGGCAACCCGGTCACTCTGGAGTGTTTCGCGGGTTTTGTTTAGCACGGTTGCTAGGGTTTCCTCCAAGTTTAAAGAGCGGTGAATATTTTGGATAATCAATCGTAGCAAACGTTCCTGTTCTGCTTGCTGTTGCAAAGCCTGGGTACGTTCTTGTACCCGTTGCTCAAGAGTCCGGTTTAGTTGTTGTAGAGCAGCTTCTGCTTGCTGACGTTTGCGAAGTTCAGCTTTGTAATCACTAATATCACGCGCAGTGGCAATGCAAATTTCCCGCCCATTCAAGGTTGCTCTGCTAAGTGTGACTTCAGAATCAAAAATGGTTTTGTTAGGATGACGAATAGACGGCCACTCAAATCGCAAATCTTCACCTGCATTAGCTTGTCGAAAAAGATACGGCAATTCCTCAATTGGAGCATTAGAAGCTGAAAGATCGGCAACAGAAAAGCTCAACATTTGCTCTCGGTTGACTCCAAACATCTCTAGTGCCCGGTTATTGATGTCAAGAATGGCACCACTTAAATCATGTATGAAGATTGCATCATACAGCCGATTGAAAATGGTGCGTAGATCATGTTCAGACTGCTTTAATACTGCCTCTGCCTGTTTTCGCTCTGTAATGTCCAGATTCACCCCAATCATCCGAAGGGCTTGCCCTTGGGAATCACGTTGCACTAGAAAATGAGACTCAAGATGACGAATCGTGTTATCTGCCTGTATTGTCCGAAACTCTAAACTAGTGTCTGTAGTGTCAATCAATGCCTGCTGTAGTACAGCACGGCACCTCAATAAATCATCAGGATGGATAACCGATTCCCATGTTTCATAGCCTCTAACCTCTGATGATTTGATGTTGAAGAGTTCACAGGTGCGATCGTCCCAGCGCAATTGGTTGTTGACTATATCCCACTCCCAAACCCCCATCTGCACGGACTGTACAGCTAGTTGTAGGCGTTCCTCGCTAAGCCGCAGCGATCGGGTACGATCGGATACTAGCTCTTCTAATTGTGCTTTGGCGGCTTCTAACTCGCTACGGCTGGGTAGGGATAAGATTTCGGGAATGACTGGAACTAGCGTTGCTGCTGTTAATAAGGAGATAGTAGCTGTAATTGATTTGAGTAATCCTGAAGCCCAGTAATCTGGATGCCAGAGTGTCCAAATCTCCATAGCGTGTGTTGTTCCGCAAGCGATAATGAATGCCCCAAACAGTTGCAAAATTCCGGGATAGGGAAAATCTTGCCGTTGACGCACAATATGAACCAATGCTACGGAAACTGAGAAATAGGCAAAAGCAATGCCTCCATCTGATAAGACATGTAACCAGACCAGCCCCGGTTTCCAGAGGTAACAATGTCCATGAGGAATGAATGCTAAGCTGTCAAAATAGTTAAGAAGTATTGCTATCATTGTTTGAACCTTGGAGGGACTTTGAGAAGTCGGTCAAGGGAACCCAAAAAGCCTTCTGGATAAGCTGCAAATACTAAGTGCAGTACCGAGAAATCAACATGAACAAAGAGTACTCCAACAGCTTGTCTTGTGCCTAAATATAATCTCTAAGTATAATTTTTCTAGATGCAGAATTAGGCGATCTCCCATGAGTTGTGTCGAAAAATTAAACCAATGGTAGGGTAGGAGCCTATGCTTACCTACGGCTCCTTTTATGTTTACCCCTTGGCTGTTTAAGCGGTGATACCTTTTGCGATGGTATGCATTGCTGTTACGCTCCAAGACATCAGAACTAGCCTAGAATTGAAGTGGATTACTCCAGGATCAATCGATGGGTGTTGAAAAAAAATCGTCGCACTCCCCACCCTTACGTTAGCAAGATGGAGTCAAAGCGAGGTAGTTGTAACGAAGGTGAAGACTGCCAATAATTTTTTTGCAAAAAACCTTATTGAAGCACTTTTTGGAATTACCGCTTAAGCTGGTTGGCTGACAAATCTCGTTTCAGGACTTTGCCTTAAATGTTGCAGAGGAGACTCTGTCTGCTAAACATAAGTAGCAGAACCACGGGAACAAGTGTCAGCAACAAAAATGGTACGTTTCAGGAGTTTTGCCAATCAGTCAGACGCTTAAGACAGTGCAAACAATATAGAATATTTGCCACTAAGAAGTTTTTGCGGCAGAACCTCAACATCAATAAGATTTTAATTCGTCTATTAGAACAAGATAAGATTTACAGTTTAATGCTCTCAGCACATCGATCGCCATAAAACTATTCGTGAGAGCTTGCAGTTATCTGCGGTGGGCAGTGCGAAACGTTACGTTTCCGAAAAGCTTTGTCCCTTAGTGTGCAGTCATTGACTTGCAGCGGTTATATCGTTTAAGAAGATATGGTTAATGCATAGCATATCAGGACATGAAATCCTTGAAGAGGCGATTGCTAGTGATGATCGCGTTTGTGATAGTCAAGTTGCACTACTACAAGAAGCATAGTAAGTGAGTAGCTTCTGTTGATCTCGGTAAACCTTGGGTGTCAGTCCAGTAAACTGTTGAAACCGCCGAGTGAACTGGCTCTGATTAGCAAAACCACACTCTAATGCAATTTCAGCAATTGCCGTTTCGCTATCCTGTAACAATCGTTTAGCTCGTTCTATCGCTGCCGAGTCAAGTATTGGTAAGGAGAAATGCCTGTAGATTGTTTAAATGTATGACAAAAATAAAATTGACTAATTTTGGCAACTTCAGCCAAATCAGCTAATTGAATTTCTTGATGAAGATTTTGACTAATGTAATTAATGACTCGTTGCAGCGTATATGAAGGCAATTTATTTTGAGTAGTTGGTGCATTCATAGATTATGGTGAAGGCAAGATTCGGTGAAGGGGAAATGAGCTTTAATCTGAATAGCTGGGGAAACAAAGAGGGTTTAACACCTGGCTTATCTGATATTTTTTGGAGTCATACCCGTCTACTTTTGAAAGGCATGGCTCCGATCGCTTGTACAAATCTTGGAAACCCTGAATGCTTCCTGGCTTCGATATCCATCCAATCAAATAGATGTTTTATCTTCAGCCGTCCATGCTGTACCAGAGCAATACCCCAAACAAGCCGAAGGACAAGCAGTCCCCATTCTGCAAAGCCGCTCAAATATGGTGGGAGGTAATGTGATAGAGCTTGAATTTCCATTTTTCCTCACTTTGAACCTACTGTTTTGGATTTGAAAAAACGTCGCAATTTGCCTTGAATAAACTTGTGCTGCTCAAGCAAATGCAAAAAAATGAAAGCAAGGAATGTATAAGCAAACCAAACGTGTGAATCGTGAGAAAACTTAGAAATAGATTCGTTTACACCAAACAAACGCGGTAATGTTAAACCAAAGAAAACGGCATTGCGGTCGTTAGTGTTGGAGTAGAAGATGCCGCTGATCGGCACTGCAACCATGAACAGATACAACCCTGTATGCAGTACGATTGTCTGTAACCAATGTCTTGTGAATCTCGGCTGACGGTGACTATACTTTTGCCAAGATAGGTTGATTAGTATCCCGATTCGCACGATTAGCAACCCTAAAACCAGCATTGCTACTGATTTGTGAAAGGTAATCATTTCACTGATAAACGGTGCTTCACTCCAAACATGAGCCGTGAAAATGCCAACACTGTAAACACAAAGTAGACAAACTGCCATAAGCCAATGTAAAGACCACAGTTGTTTAGACAGAGCAGATATCCGTTTTGCCAACACGCTCATGGAGCAAACTCCTTTTCTACTTGAGTTTTCACTGTATTAAAGAGGGTGTCCACTGCGAGTAGTCTGCTAAGTGCCCCCAGTAGGCGAGATATCCTATGTATGCCCAAATCAATGCCGCTATGATGAGAATAACTGCACCAATTAGGCGGAGGTGAGAATTCAGCTTCCAATAAAGAGCGGGTGTAGCCAAAACTCCGGCTAATCCAGAAATAATAAAGCCAGTACCAGACAAAATAGGTTGGTTTGTCATGCCTAAATTGACGATGCGAAAGCCAATTACGATCGCAGCTATTCCCGCAAAAAATGAGTAGATTGTTACCGTCAGCAAACTCCAACCGAGGGCAAGTGCCAATGATGCGCCCAGAAAAGTGATACCAAATAGGACAGACAATTCACCGAAGGCAATGTTATAGCTACCGGGAAGTGTCCAATGCCAAATCATGTGAAGCCCAGTTGTGAGAGCGATCGCACCTGTCATTCCAAAACCAGGAACCCATTGCTTTGCATCCTTGCCATCTAAACCAGAGTAGACAAAGGCTCCTAAAAGGATAAAACCAACAACCATGTTGATCAGCATTAGTGGGATGTAGTTGATAAACATAAGTAATTAGATGTTCCGATCTAAACGAGAAGGTTTTGCGAATTGTGACGACGTAAATTGTGCTGTTGCTACGATTGTGTTCAGGATTGGTAGCAACTAGAAACCTGGGGATAATTGCAATGCAATCATTTTCGTTGAAAGCCATAGCAGGCTTCTATGTAAAGAACTGATTTAGAAGGCAAAACAATCACAACCAATACCGCCCCAGAAACTAGACAAGGAACCTGCGGTATTGAGTGCAGAACCTGTGGAGCGACAGGTTACTTTGTGAATGTGATTACAGAGAGCTGTGCATAAATGAAGTGCTTTTGCTGCCACAGGCACAGGGACAGGTGCAGCATAGTAACCGCCATAAGTGGCAACAGGTGACCACTCTGGTAAAACCGGGATAGAGGGTGGGTCAAGGTCACTGAATTCCTGTGCAGCGTAAACCACTCTACCTCCCACAATCGTCAATACTGATTCCAGGCTCTTAATCTGCTGTTCTGGCATAGAGAAGTAGTCGCCCGAAAGTACGGCTAAGTCTGCTAGTTGACCGGGAGCGATCGCCCCCTTCTTACCCTCCTCCGACGAGAACCAACTGCTGCCAACCGTGTAGAGCCGCAAGGCTTCCATCCGGTCTAAACGGTTTTGATTTGGGTAAAGTGCAGTTCCACCCACCGTTTTACCGCTAACCAGCCAATACAGTGCCACAAAGGGATTGTAGGAAGCGACTCGTGTGGCATCGGTTCCCGCTCCAACGGGAATCTCCATCTCTAGCATCCGGGCGATCGGCGGCGTATGCTGGGCGGCTGTTGCACCATAGCGATCGACAAAATACTCTCCCTGAAACGCCATCCGATGTTGAATCGCAATACCACCACCCAGTGCCTTGACCCGCTCTAAATTACGTTCAGAAATCGTTTCGGCATGGTCAAAGAACCAGTGCAATCCATCAAACGGAACGTCTCGGTTCACCTCTTCAAACACGTTCAAAAAGCGTGTGATGGATTCGTCATAAGTAGCGTGAAGACGAAATGCCCAACGATTTTGTGCTAGCAGTGTGACGACATCCTTTAATTGCGTTTCTAATGTATCAGCTAGATCGGGGCGAGGTTCCAGAAAATCCTCAAAATCTGCGGCGGAGAAGACTAACATTTCACCCGCGCCATTCATGCGATAGAAATCGTCTCCTTGACCTGGTTGTACCATTTTCGCCCAGTTTGCAAAGTCTTCCAATTCTTGACCCGGACGCTGAGTGAAGAGGTTATAACCAACGCGAACGGTGAGTTCGCCCCGTTGGTGCAAGTCTTCAATCACTTGATAATCGTCAGGATAATTTTGATAGCCTCCCCCAGCATCAATGACGCTGGTAATGCCAAGGCGATTGAGTTCGCGCATGAAGTGGCGGGTTGAGTTGAGTTGATGTTCGTACGGTAGTTTTGGTCCTTTTGCCAACGTGGAGTACAAAATTGTGGCATTAGGTCTGGCGATCAATAACCCGGTTGGATTGCCATAGCCATCCCGTTGAATCTCTCCTCCCAATGGGTTTGGTGTATCCCTGGTGTAACCAACGGCTCGTAGTGCCGCACGGTTTAGCAGGGCGCGATCGTACAGGTGTAGAATAAAAACAGGTGTGTTGGGGG
>NZ_JACJSA010000054.1 GCF_014697545.1 Oscillatoria sp. FACHB-1407
AAGTTTACGATATATTTCTTCTGGCTCATACACCCTCCAGTCTTTGAGTCAGTTTATCAGTACCCGCTAAACTAGGCAAAGTTCCTTTGGTGGACTACTAGGACGGACGAATGCGTTACTAAAGAATTCCTGGAAATTCTCGTTAGATACAACAATCGGCATGTATTTTTGCATTATGGTGCATGTTATCCCCTCAAGTTTCAACTGCAAATGGCGCGATCGCCTCACGCTCTATGTCTTCTATCTCTCGTCCCACAGTTTTAGTCATCGACGACAGCCCGTTGATGCAAGAAATGATCAAACGAGCATTGGCAGGTTCCTATCACCTGCTGACGGCTAGCAGTGCGACAGAAGCATTGTCCTTGCTGGCACACCAAGCCGTATCCATCGTGCTCCTTGATATCACAATGCCGGACATAGATGGATACGAGCTATGCCGTACCCTGCGAAACCTACCCCAATTTCAACAGTTGCCAGTGATTATGTTGACTGCACGAGATGGCGTGTTCGATCGCGTTCAAGCCCGACTTGCAGGGGCAACTGAATATTTAACCAAACCGTTTGATGCTGCTAACTTGCATCACACCATTGAAAGATTCATTCAAAGCAGCACACTCGCTTAATAGCCCAGCTTAATAGCCCAGTTAGTGCTGCTAATAACTGAAATAGCCCCTTCTCTAGCTTCTAGCCAGAATTGTCAACCGGGAGAATATATCTACTTGAGCGAGCAGGAGAGGCATCGCTGTTTTGCCATATCTAAACTCCATATCCAGACAAAGCCTACAGTGGGGTTTGCTCGTGTTTCTACCTTCTCACTGGTGCTGTCTACTTGCTTTCACCTTCAACGTTCATCCAATTCCTCAATGCCTGCCATACCGATCAGGCTAATTCCTAAAATTCCAACTGCAAACAACCCCAAATTCATCAACGGGTTCAAAAAGTTTTGAAAGGTCAACACCCAACATAAAGCCAATGTGGTTACAAGGATAACCACAAAAAGTTTGAGAAGACTAAAAATATTCATCAACTCACCTAACGAAGCGTAATAACAAAGCTCGAATGAAGCGAAGCTTAGTCATGATCCAGGCTAAAAACTGGACACATTTTTGCCATCCCACCACTGTACTCACCCAACCGAGTGAAAAGAGTTCACGCCGTAACATTACCCATGAATCGCTAGAATTTTAATGTGTCTTCATCTTGCTGAACTTTAAATCATCTAACTTTATGTCTGTTCGTGTCCGCCTTGCTCCTAGCCCAACTGGAAACCTGCATATCGGTACAGCCCGTACCGCTGTATTTAACTGGCTATTTGCCCGTCACCATGGCGGACAATTTATTTTGCGAGTCGAAGACACTGATGTAGAGCGATCGCGCCCTGAGTATACCCAAAACATTCTAGAAGGATTGACCTGGTTAGGGTTGACCTGGGATGAGGGACCCTTCTTCCAGACCGATCGCATGGAGTTGTATCGGCAGAAAGTCCAGATACTTCTGGATAAGGGTTTAGCCTATCGTGCCTACGACACACCCGAAGAACTCGATGCTATGCGAGAGGCACAAAAAGCCAGAGGAGAAGCCCCTCGCTATGACAATCGCCACCGCAATCTAACCCCAGAACAAGAAGCCGCGTTTCAGGCAGAAGGTCGCAAGCCCGTCATTCGCTTCAAAATTGACGATGCGCGAGAAATTACCTGGAATGACCTGGTGCGAGGCAACGTCACCTGGAAGGGACGTGATCTGGGAGGCGATATGGTGATTGCCCGCGCGGCTGAGGTGGGTGGGGTCGGACAACCCCTCTACAACTTCGTAGTGGTTGTCGATGATATCGATATGCAGATGACCCATGTGATTCGGGGTGAAGACCACATCGGTAACACTCCCAAGCAAATCCTGCTCTATGAAGCACTGGGCGCAACAATTCCTCAGTTTGGACACACCCCACTGATTCTGAATCAGGCTGGAGCCAAGCTCTCTAAACGGGATGGCGTGACCTCCATCTCCGACTTCAAAAAAATGGGCTACACTGCCGAAGCGATCGCCAACTACATGACCCTGCTCGGTTGGTCGCCCCCAGAAGGCATGGCAGAAATCTTTGCTTTAACCGAAGCGGCTCAACAGTTTGGGTTTGAGCGAGTTAACAAAGCAGGAGCCAAGTTTGACTGGGACAAGCTGAACTGGATTAACAGTCAATACCTGCACCATATGCCGCTCGATCGCCTGACCGATTTGCTCATTCCCTACTGGCAGGAAGCAGGCTATTCCTTTGATCCCCAAAGCGATCGCCCCTGGTTAGAGCAAGTAACCACACTCATTCAAGCCAGTCTGACGCGCCTGGACGATGCGGTTGCCATGACGCGCTACCTATTCATCGCGGATGTCGGTTTTACGGAAGCCGCCACGACCCAACTGCAACAAGAGGGAACCGCGATCGCCCTTCAAGGTATTCTAAAAGGACTCGGAGAAACTCCATCGTTGAGCAGCGAAGCCGCTCAGGCTCTCGTGCAGCAGGTTGTCTCTGCTGAAAAGCTGAAGAAGGGCTTGGTGATGCGATCGCTACGAGCCGCACTCACAGGTGATATGCATGGTCCTGATTTGGTGCAATCATGGCTATTACTCCATCACAACGGAGTAGATCAACAGCGACTCCAACAGGCGATCGCGATCGCACAATAGATCTCCATAGATCTCTATCAAGCAACCTGGTTTGCGAGCTATCAAATTGCGATCGCTGTCCTCCATCAGCCAGGGTTGAGCAACGGAACTATGACGATTGCCACTCGTCAAGGACAATCTGAGGAGCCACTGTTCAGCCCTGGATATCGCCGTGAATATTAGTTCTCTGTCTGATCGTTTTCTTTATCCCCGTCCCCCAGTCACCATGTCCATTCACCGCTTAAATGTGGGAGTCACCCTGTCAATGGCGATCGTTGCGGCAACAGGCGTGCTAGCCAGTTTCTCGAATGCCTTACCAACCAGAGCGCAGATCGCTCAATCCCAACCGCTAACCATTTTTGAAAACGTTACCCTCAGTCCCGGTTTCTCACCCGATCCGACAACGGTACGAGGCATTAGCGGGGGTCCACGACCAGCAAGCGACCTGGCAGGACGAGCAGACACAGCCACAGGTCCGTGCATTGGTTACATTGACGAACAACCCGACCACACCGTCACCCTAACCGAGTTTTTTGACTACCTTAGCTTGCAAGTCGAGAGCGCAGACGACACAACCATCGTGGTGCGTGGTCCTGGAGGCACCTGGTGCAACGATGACTACAACGGGGTCAATCCCGGCATTGCCGGACAATGGCTCTCAGGCACCTACGAAGTGTGGGTCGGCTCCTACGAAACCAACCAATATTCGCCCTACGTCATTCGCATTTCAGACTCGCGATAAATGGCAGAAGGCTTCAGAAGTGAAGGTGTATACTCCTTTTTCACCCTTCTCTTTTTGGCGTTGCTGAATAGAGGGATGATTATTTTGACACAGACGTGAGCGAGACGCTCACACTCCTTTCAGGTGAATCGTTTAAGCCAGTGCGAGCATCCTGCTCATGCCTCATTCATTCCCAAGATCAGCAACTCCCTCTTTTCTCGTTCCTGGCTCCAGTACCTCACACCTTACTCTCCTCCACAATCTCGATTGGAAACCGACCCATCCGGCATAGTCGTTCTGCAAAATTGGGCTTGCTCCATGAGCGCACCCCTCAAACTCGCTCCTTCAAATGTTGCCTCCGTTAAATCGGCTCCTGTAAAATCAACTCCTTCTAAACCCACCTCACCCACCGGGGTAAATCCAACCACTCTAAAATCAGCACGAGTCAAGTTAGCATTTTTGAAGTTGGTTCCCCTCAAATCAGTACAGGTTCCCGCGCCACAACGAAACTCTGCCGAGGTCAAATCAGCCCCCTCAAAATTGGCATTATTTAACTCAGCTTGCCGGAGAATTGCAAACCTGAGATTTGCACCCGAAAGGTTGGCAGCGTTTAGCTTTGCTGCCCCTAAAATGGCTCCCTCTAGATTAGCCCTCGACAAATTGACCTGATCCAACTCGGCAAACGAGAGATCTCGATGCGAGAGATTACACCCCTGACAATCCCGGATTTCTCCTTCTAAAAATCGCTCTGCCTTCATCTGAGGTGTATTCACCCACCACAAAATCGCCAGGGGTAAGCTCACAAATCCAGCAATGTATCCCAAACAACCCATTGCACAAGAACGGGGATTCAGCCACTTCTGCGATCGCCCATCAATACGTCCTCCGGTTGCCATCACTTTCTCTCCCCCTTCATCATCTCCAGCAAATCACTATAAAATTGGGGTGCAGTCCCTTGCTACCTGCTTATGCCTTTCGCTCGCAAAATCACCAAAGCTCTAACGCTCCTCTTGTGGATTAGCCTATTAGCCTTGATCTACATCGGCTTACAGGGGTCAACCCTCCAATCCTTAGCCGCCGAGCTTTCTACGGGGCAAGCCGCGATCGCAGCCACAGCAGCAGACTCCGATCTAACCGGGGAGGTCACCCTCTCAGCCACACCCGATGGGGTAATCATTCAAGCCACTGTGCAAAATGCCCCACCTGGAGAACATGGCTTCCACATTCATGCAGGCTCAAGCTGTGCAGACGGGGGTAACGCCGCTGGAGGACATTTCAACCCCGATAACGTCAAGCATGGTCAATTGGTGTTAGATGGCTTTGATAATGCCCATGCTGGTGATCTGGGCAACATTATCATCCGGTCAAATGGCGAGGGCACGTTGAGCGAAACCATCCCCGGACTCAACCTGACTCAGGGCAAATACGCGATCGCCAACCACGCCATCATCCTGCACGAAAATATGGATGACTTTGGTCAACCTACCGGAAACGCAGGCGGCAGAATCGGCTGCGGCATCATTCAGGTTTCGTCCAACCCACTGTAGAGGCGAAGCATTCACCAGAAAACCTATCTGTAGTTGCAAAACCTATCTATCGAATTCTCGCTCCCCCTGGAAAAGCAAAGAATTGAAAGAGCAAATCAATGGGGCGGATTGTTCCCATCGATCGCCACAATCACCACAGTAATGTTATCTCGTCCACCCTTATCTTTTGCCGCATTCACCAAGGCCATCGCCGCTTTGTCACAGGCTCGAATGGATTTGAGATGAGACGCAATCAGGTGATCCGACAGTTCTTCAGTTAACCCATCACTACACAACAACAGGCGATCGCTCGGTTGCACGTCCAGCGGTTGAGCATCCACCTGGCGCAGATCTTCCCGCCCCAAACACTTCGACAAAATGTGCCGCCAGGGATGAATCCGAGCCTGATCAGGCGTCAGATCCCCCAGCTTCATCGCTCGCGCCACCCAGGTATGGTCTTCTGTAATTTGCTCCAGCTTCGCTCCGCGCAATCGATATAACCGGGAATCTCCAATGTGGGCACACCAGGGTTGACCATTGCGGAAAATCACAACAACCGCCGTCGTCCCCATGTCTGACCGCTCTGGGTGCGCCACCTGGTCTTGTAGGATGGCTTGGTTTGCTTTAAGAAATGAGTTTTCTAAAAGAGTCTTAGAAGGTTCTAACGAGTTCCAATTCTCATCCAGATAAAGCTGAATCGAGCGGGTCGCAATCCGGCTTGCCTCCTGCCCTCCTGCATGACCTCCCATACCATCAGCGACGATAAAAAACCGTCCATCGGGGTCGATGTAATAGGCATCTTGATTAACTGAACGGAGGAGTCCCGGATCGGTAAGACCCGTGAAGAGACACTTCATAAAACGACTAGCATCGTAGACAAGTGGAATTTAAAACATTCGCTCGAAGCGATCGAGACGAATCAGAAGCCGAACTAGAGCAACAGCCGCAACAGCCGCTGCGATCGCTGATATCACAGCCAACCAAATAAATTGGTTTACTAACAAAATCGTAGCTGATAGAGTAAAAACTCCAACCAAAATGGTGTAGTTAGTCCCCATATTAACGTTACTAAGACGACGAAGCACCCGATCAGTTTCCGTCGATCGCACCCGGATACGCAGATCACCCCGTTCTAGTTTTTCGATTGTATCCTCAATTCGCCGAGGTAGACCCAATGCAGTGCTGCTAACTTGAGCCGCCTGCCGACTCAGCTCACCGAGAAACCCATTTGAATCAGACCCATTATCAGTACTCATAATTTGCATTGCAAATGGTTTTGCAACCTCCATAAAGTTAAACTCAGGATCTAACCCTTTGCCAACCCCCTCTAGTGTTGAAAAGGCTCGCATCACAAACGTAAACGTAGCAGGAAACCGAAACGGCTGATCGTAAGCAATTTCATACAAATCGTCACTAATCGCAGACACTGATTGGTTCTCAAACGGCTGATCCATAAAGTGATCCAGCATGTACTGAATCGATCGCCTGACTGGACCCATATCCTCTGCTGGCGCAAGCGCACCCAAATCAATCAAAGAAGCAACGACGCGATCGGCATCCTTTTGAGCAATCCCAAAAAAGGTATCTAATAACTTTTCACGGGTTACGAGTTGTACCCGCCCCATCATGCCAAAGTCATAAAAAATTAACGCCCCATCCGAGCTAACCGCAATGTTGCCAGGATGCGGATCCGCATGGAAGAAACCATCATTGAGCAATTGTTGTAAATATGCCCTGGCACCCAGCTGTGCCAGAACCTTCCGGTCTAAGCCAGCGGCCTCCAGTGCCTCATAATGGCTAATCTTAATACCCGGCAAATATTCCAGCGTCAGGACTCGCGGTGAAGCATACCGCCAGTACACACGAGGGACTTTTACCCAATCCTCATCCCGGAAGTTTCGCCGGAATGTATCCGCATTCCGCCCTTCATTGATGTACTCAATCTCTTCCCAGAGAATGCGGCAACACTCTTCATAGATGCCCAGCCAATCTCGACCCCGCCCCCAGGTGGGATGGCTTTGAAAGTAGCGAGCAATTCCCTTGAGAATAGCTAAGTCAATTTCAAATAATTTTCTTAAACCCGGTCGCTGCACTTTGACGACTACTTCTTCCCCAGAGTGCAACTGTGCCCGATGCACCTGCCCTAAACTTGCAGCCGCCAACGGAATGGGATCAAAGCTGCTGTAGAGTTCAGGAATCGTTTTACCAAAATCCTCAGCAATAATCTTCTCAACCTGTTCGTAGCTAAACGCAGGCACTCGATCCTGAAGCTTAGACAATTCCTCAACATATTCAACGGGGAACAAATCAGCACGAGTCGAGAATAACTGCCCAACTTTGATAAACGTTGGTCCCAGGTCAAGCAATGTCTCACGAATCCAGATGGCTAGCGATCGCCGACGAGACGCTTTAGCCTCATCCGTCATGCCACGGGAATAACTCCAGGGCTTGTTATAAGCCCACTGAGCCACCAGCAACTTCAACACAAATGACCAAATGTCAGTAAAGCGTCGATGCCGAGAATAATTTTCTCGATTCCAGCGATAGGCTTTACTGCCATAGGATTTTGCCCCATTAGACACGGGCAGACTGCTTATAACATTATCAGTAGACCTACTCTGTCCATCAAATCTTTCTCCTAAAACATAGGAATGAGCCGGAGATCCATGCTGTCTCGCGCGTTTTTTAGATGGAGGAGTGTCATCAGGAGGAAAAGCCACTCGATCGCCTACAAATCTTAGGGAACAATAAAGTAAACAGAATGTAACTAAACTAACGGCTACACCGTCATCACACAATCTTAATTAGAACGGTTGCGATAGAGCTGCAACTCTGCTCGCAGCTGAGCTGTCTCTGCTCGCAGTTCGTCAATCATGGCTTGCAAATCTTCTTGCTTATTAGATGACTCATAACTAGAGCCAGTTCGATTTTGCAAAGCCAATGCTTCTTCTCGATTTGCCCGCTCAAGAACTTGCTCCATAAATTGGCGCAGATTCTCTCGCTGCTCAGCATCAAACTTGCCCAAGTCACTTAGGGCATTTGTCAAAGAAGCTTCTAATTGCTCACCGACCGCTTCAGCAAAAGCTCTACCGACGAAAAAAGCATGAACCAAAGGGTTGCTCATAAAAAAAGCTCGTAAAGAAAGTTTGCATCCCATCCGCAAAAATTATAGCTTGCTTACTCTTATCGTGCCCCAACTTACAAGGGGATTGTAGGAGAAGAAGTAAAAAGTTGAATGGTATAACCCCCAACCCACTGAAGATCATCCGTGCTCTAGCCAGATGATGTTTCTGCGGTGATGGGTTAAGCTATATGCCACAAAAACAAGGCACTTACGCCACTGGCAAATCACTAAATAATGGAGTTGAGGAGCAATTTGATGACCTGATTCGTCTCTCTGAACGGTAGGCTATTGATGTGGAGCAAGACGCTAAATCAAAGCGCGAGAAATGAATGTTGGGTTTGTCTTACTTAAAACAATCTAGCTTAAGCCCCGTGTGGTGGCGCAGGACGACGATTGCCGTTCTGATCATGACGCTATTGCTAGCCACAGGTTGTCGTCAGCGAAATCGGACAGCTGAGCGACTGGCTGAAGATAGTGCTGCCGCCCAAGAAATTGAAAGTAATCTAACATTCAACAACATCACCCTGGAGCAAGCGAACGAACAGGGTCAGACTTTGTGGAATGTTCGGGCAGACCAAGCTATTTACAGCCAGGACCAACAAATTGCCCAGGTTACAAATCCGGATGGAGAGTTGTTTCAGGACGGCAAACCAATTTTTCGCATTCAAGCAAGCCAGGGTGAAGTTCGGGAAAACGGGGAAACCATTATGCTGCGAGGGCAGGTGGTTGCAACGGACATCAAGACTGGGGCTGTGCTACGGGGAGATGAACTAGATTGGAACCCGGCACAAGGATTGCTAATCATTCGTGGCAATCTGCGAGGCAGCCATCCCCAATTTCAAATGTCTGCCAATGAAGGAAGAGTGTTAACCCGCGATCGCCGCATGGAGCTTTCGGGTCAAGTCGTAGGACTGGCTTCTAACCCAACTGTGCGCTTGCAAGGCGAACGGTTGACCTGGAACATGGACGCGGAAACAGCCGTAAGCGATCGCCCCCTCCGCATCGATCGCCTCCAGGGAAGCCAAATTCTGGATACTGCCACGGGAGAAAGAGCGGAATTTAACTTGAAGACAAAAATTGCTACCCTTACTCAAAACGCCTTTCTCAACTTGGCCGATCCTCCTGTCCAGGTTTCTGGCAATTCCCTCATCTGGAACCTCACAGCCAGAACAGTTAATGCGAATCAACCTCTAACAGTAGTCCACCGCCAACAGCAGGTCACTCTCACCGCTAATCAAGGTCAGATTGATTTGCAAAAGCGCATTATGTATCTCACGCAAAATGTGCGCGCCGAAGGACAACGCAATCAGTCTCAGCTACGGAGCGATCGCCTCACCTGGAACATTCCCACACAGGATTTTCTAGCTGAAGGCAATGTCGATTATCGCCAAAACAACCCACTCGTAACTTCACGCGGTCCACGGGCAACGGGTAAACTGCAAAACCAAACTATCGTCCTCAGTGGCGGCAGAATCACAACTCAGATTGTGCCTTAGCCCATCAAGATCAACCTCAAAGAACTTCATTACGACTGGGAGCACCCAATTGATTTCCCGGTTGAGAAGCGCGATCGCTTGGTGTGATTTCAGTCGGCAATGGAGTAGGTGCTCCCCACTGCTGTTGTAGCGTTTGCAACAGCAAATCCTGTTCATCATGCAAAGCCTGGAGGTCTGCTGTGCCCACGTTGATAATGGCAAACCACACTAAGCCGCGATCGCGTGTTGGAAATGCTCCTGCTAATGCACTCACCGCATCCAGTGTCCCGGTCTTGACTGCCGCCCCGGTGGGAATGCGTCGCCCTCCCAGGGTTCCTCGCTCTCGACCAATCACTGGGAACAAGTCCGCTACATTTAATTGATGCGGTTCTAAGTCCTGTTGAATCGCCACTAACATCGCACATACCGCTTTAGGCGAAATGCGATTCTCCATGCCCAACCCTGAACCGTTGATCAGTTGAACTTCCTCAGCAGGCACCCTCGCTCGCTCAGCCGCTTTACGAGCCACGATTTCAGCCCCACCCAACTGCTCCGCCAACAAGTCAGACATCACGTTGTTGCTATACACATTCTGCGCCTTTAGAATCTCTACTAAAGGCAGCGATCGATGACGGATGAGCGAAACATTTGCCCGACGTTTTGCCTCCTCCAACTCCATCACTTGCACTAAACCCTCAACCACCACACGAGGTCGAGCCGTTCCTGAAGGCAGCGTTTGATATTGAGCGTTTGCCTCTGCATTCCACAAATCAGCATTTAACCCCTGCCGCAACAACTCCCCAGCCACGACAGGATCCGTTTGAAAGTTCATCGCAAAGTCACCTGCGATAATCAAATTGCCTGCGACTCGGTTAATTCCCATTTGGTTTAAGGCGTTTCCCAGGGCGATCGCCTCCTCCCAAACAAAAAACGGATCTCCCCCTCCTTGAATCACCAAATCTCCCTGAATCACCCCTCCCTCAACAATTCCAGTCGCTCCCACTAACGTCTCAAATTCATGATCAACGCCCCATGTTTCCAACGCCACTAACGTTGTCGCAATTTTGGTCAGTGATGCGGCTGAAAGCGGAATATTGCCCTGATTTTCTGCCAGGATTTGATTACTAACCTGAATCCAAACTCCCTGCTGTGCAGTAGGCATTTGAAGGTTAATTAGACGATTCAGGTGTTGCTGGACAGCAGCAATAGCCGTGGGATCAGGGGCAGATTTCGGTTGCCCAATGGATGCAATCCAGTCAGCATTGAGCCATTGCGACCAATCCGTGGCTTTCAAAAGCTTTACCTCACCACCGTCTAACCACAACGATAAAAATCCAGACGCTAACAGTTCAAACACACCAATCTCCAAACGATCCAATAGACACAACTACAATCTAAAAATGGCTAAATCAGATCCAAACTATTTCCTACGACTTCTGCCCATCATAGTGGGTGTTTTGGCAAGTTGCTTGCTCCTGGTCAACCGCCTACTAACCGCTAATCTGACGGACTCTCAAGCCAGATCAGATGCCGTTGGCATTATTATCAGTGCTGTGCTGGTCTTAACTGGGTTACTCTGGCAACAGATCCAACCCAAACCTCCAGAAGCGGTTGAGTTAATTGGCGAAGAAGGGTTTGAGTTAGTTCCCGATTTACCAGAGGCGATTAAAACTGAGCTAGCCTGGGCATCTCATCTGCTACTGACTAACACTGCAACCAAAACTCTAGTGGTGTGGTACCGGGGTCAAACCTTGTTGCGTCGAGGGATTCTTCGCTCTGATGCACAAGTAAATTTAGGGGCGATCGCCCAAAGAGCGATCGAAAAACAAAAAGCAGTTTATCTGGTCAACCTCAAACTCTATCCAGGGCGGGTAGAATTTGGCTTCCTTCCAGAAAATACTCAAGGAATCATCTGTCAACCAATTGGGAGAGAGGGGCTTTTAATCTTGGGTGCTAATGCTCCCCGTAGCTATACCCGCCAAGATGAAATCTGGATTACTGGCATCGCAGATAAGTTAGCGAACACCTTGCAAGAGGCACAAACTACTACTAACCAGTAACTATTTGTCTCAACTCCTTCACCCATCAATTAATAACTAATCCCTCAAAAACTACCAATATCAATGCTGATTCTATACTGGCTTCTTGTTGCAGTCATGATTGTGGGAGTTGTGGGAGCCGTCGTTCCAGGACTCCCAGGCACGATTTTGATCGTTGGAGCGATCGTAACTTGGGGGTTTTTAAACAGTTTTACAGGACTTGGCATTCCACTGACTGTCGCTATCCTCGTTCTCCTACTAAATTCAGGAGTTGATTTCTTAGCCACTTATCTCGGGGCAAAGCAAGCTGGTGCAAGCCGTTGGGGGCAAATTGGAGCAGTAGTCGGCTTTTTTCTCGGCTTTTTAGGACTATTGCCAGCATTACCCGTCGGCGGTCCACTGATAGGCATTCTTATCGGTCCACTAGTAGGCGCGATCATTGGAGAATTTCTATACCGACGTGACATTCAAATTGCCGTCAAAGCTGGAATTGGTATCCTCATTGGCTCAGTCATTGGCAGTTTAATTCAAGGATTACTGGCGATCGCTGTCGTAGCTACTTTCCTCGTCACTACTTGGACACAAATGCAAACTCTATAAACAAAAAAGGTCCCCTACGAGGAGACCTTTTGAATATTACCCTGGCACTGAGCTATTTTTGCGGGAGGCTACCCTCCAACTATCTTTGCCGCAACAGCGTTTCACACCTCAGTTCGGGATGGATGAGAGTGGGTCCA
>NZ_JACJSA010000055.1 GCF_014697545.1 Oscillatoria sp. FACHB-1407
GACACAATTCGCGCCGTTCATAGCGGACAAACTCGCATCCCCTCAGAAGTCGCTGCAAAATTAGCGGCTCGGCTCAGCAGCCCCAATCTCACTTACCGTGAACTGGAAGTACTGCGTCTGATTGTGGCAGGGCAAAGTAATAAAGAGATTGGGGCAAGTTTGCAAATTAGTGAAGGAACGGTACGTGCCCACGTGAATAACATATTGGGCAAGCTAGGTGTGAGCGATCGCACCCAAGCCGCAACATTAGCATTGAGAAAAGGCTTAGTGCGGCTGGAGTAAGATAACTCCTCTAGAAATGGCGATCGTATTTCTGGCTATACTCCATCAGCTAAATGTTATAGAAACTGATAGACCAAAAGGATTAGTTCAGTATCTATCAATTTGCGTAGTAAAAGATTGCTAGCAGTGTCATAGGCGGAATCAATCTTCCCAAATAGACTAGAGAGCAACAACGAAGGTTAAATGAACTTGACCTGAGTGCTTTCAATTTGGGGTTATCACTGTGGCGCAGCTTGTAGTTCCAGTTAGTGAATGGGATCACATTCTAGGAAGTCGAAGTGCAACCGTTACACTGCTGGAGTACGGGAACTATGAAAGTCCGCGCTGCAAAGAAGTCCACCATACTATCAAAACAATTCAAAAGCGTGACGATCGACCCTTCAGTTTTGTGTTTCGCCACTTCCCTTTAACTGCGATTCATCCAATGGCTCAACATGCGGCTGAAACCGCAGAGGCAGCGGCAGCTCAAGGATACTTTTGGGAAGTTCATGATTATCTTTTTGAACAACAGCATTACCGAGGTAATGGTAAGCTACTTCGTTTCGCTGCGTCCTTAGGGTTGGATGTCGATCGCTTTGAGCGAGAAGTGGCAGAGCACCTTTATGCTGAACGAGTGAAGGCAGATATACAAAGTGGTATCGCAAGTGGCGTAAATGGTATTCCTACGCTTTTTATCAACAGTATTCGTCATGACGGTTTATGGGACTTAGAAAGCTTGCAAACTGCGATCGCATCTTATAGAAGACCATAACAATCGCTGATTGAATTTGAAAAATACAAATTTAAACGGTTAACGCTTTGATTCTTGAACATTGTGAACTGATATTCATAGGGACGTACGGATATGCCCCAAGAGCAAGTACTACAGGTTGATTTTGTCCAAAAGAGTTCTGTGAATAATATTCTACCTAAACCTCCCTTGTCCTCCAGTCACCATTTAGGATGGAATGGCATTTTGGTTCAACATCATTACCAACCCGCTTGGGAACTATCCGAGTATATTACTTCAAAACATTTAGTATCGATTCATCACAGTACTCATACACTAGAATCAGAACGAGTATTGGATGGGAAAAGAAAATGTGAGCAAATTCAAAAGGGGGACATTGCTTTAGTTCCAGCAGATATACCTCATCAGAAGCTGTGGCAAAGTGATTGTGAGTTTACATTACTGCTACTCGACCCGATTTATATTGCTCACATTGCTCATGAAACCGTTGATGGCGATCGTGTTCATCTTTTGCCACACTTTGCTGAGGCAGATCCATTAATTTATCAAATTGGAACAGCACTGAAATCAGCATTAACCTCAGAGCAACCATCCACTCATCTCTACATCGATTCATTGTCCACTGCGCTAGCAGCGCATTTAATCATGCACTATTCTACAACTAAGCTAAAGATTTCAATGATCGATAATGGTTTGCCTAAACAGACCTTAGAGAAAGTAATTGATTACATTTACACTCATCTAGGGCAGGAGGTTACACTTTCCCAATTGGCTAATTTGACTGGAATGAGCCAGTACTACTTTTGTCGATTGTTCAAGCAATCAACAGGATTGTCACCTCATCAATATTTGATTCAGAAACGGGTTGAGCAAGCAAAGCAGCTATTGATAGAACGCAAATCTCCTATTGCTGATATTGCCCTTCAGTGTGGATTTACCAACCAAAGCCATCTTAATCGCCACTTTAAACGTATTGTTGGAGTGACTCCTTTAACATTTCAAAGGCAATAAGAAACAAGTGCAAAAATGTACTAAAAATCGCAAAAATGTTGTATCGAATGGTCATCAGGTGAGGAAGACTAACTGTATCTTCACATCTGAAGGACCATGTAAATGGGGAGTGGTCATATTTTTGTGTAAATTCAGTTTTGAACGAAAAATCAAGGGTTCCAGCCTACCTAAGCCTGATTTTCTGAACACTCCCTTGTTTTCGAAAGTTTGGTCACTTGAGCACGTCCTTTATCGGTCTTACTGGCGTAGAGCCTATCAAGCAGTCGCTCGTTACCACCACTACCGCAAGCGTTCTCAGGCTTTAACTGCATAAACGCAACTGTAATATCAAAATAGACATTAGTAATCAATGCTCCTATCAAAATGAGAAAGTTGTGCGAATTGTGCCAACATAAATCGTACTGTTGTCACGATTGTGTTCAGGATTTGTGATGACGAGAAATCCTGGCGTAATTGAAATGTGATCATTCATCCGAAATCGGTAGAAGACTTCTATATTGAAAGTGGTGTCTGCATCATCTCGTCCAAATTCATTTCGGATTAGTTTTGGCGGCTGACCGAAGACGATTCCTCCCAAATTTCCTTCCTCACCTAAATTTGGAAACGCAAGAGTCACCGCATAATAGGAAATATCAGCCGTTGGATTATCTGGTAGATCAGTAGCAGTAGCTTGCACAAAGCCAGCCCAACCTCCTAGTGAAACCTCAGGGGTGACACGAATGTTAGCGACCAGTCCATAAGAGTTGGCTATAATGCTTTGGCTAGCATTATCAAACGGTGTATTAGCATTGGCACTACCTGCGTTAATCTCAATTCCGTTGTACGATCGCGAATAGACCAGTCCTATATCGATATCATCATTGGGCCGCCAAGTGAGTTGCCCCAGCATAGAAAAGGGACCACTGAATAGTCCTGCTGAAGTTTCACTTGCCTCTGTTGCTAAATATACTAAAGACAAGTTGATGTTAGGACTGAGATCGTAGCTGAGTCCTGCTCCAGTTCCGCCAATGTTTTCACGATAAATTGGACTACGAAGACCAAAAAGAAATGGTGATCCTTTGCTATCGCTACCCAACAGAGGATTAAGCGTATCAGCGACATCGAAAAGATTACCGTTGGCAATCACAGTCACCTTAGCCGATTCTCCAATGGGGAAGCGGTAGTAGAGTTGATTCACTCTAAGTTGATTCTCATTATTGGCATCAAAGCTTAAACGAGCCATGTTGGTTCCTGTCGCCCCATCGAGGTTTGGGGTGTTTCCCGACTGTAACTGCACCCGCAGTAGATCTTCTCCCGCAAAGCTAGTGTTAAGGAATAAACGTACACGATTACTGAAGATTACTGTTTCATTCAGCGATTCATCTCTGCCTTCTGACGTTGCGATTTCATCTCCAAGGATCCCAGTAGCTGCAAAAATCACCTCTCCTGTTAACTGTGTTGTAGTAGATAACTGATTGGCTTCTAATTCTGCTGTTTGGGTTTCTAGAGTATCAACTTGACTTCGTATTGCAGTCAATTCAGTTGTAAATTCTTCAGTGAGGCGTTGTAGTATTGCCAGATCTTCTTGCATAGTGAGATTAGCCATTCTCACAGTCATAAGTTCATTCATTCGAATGAGACAGCGATTGAGACCTGCTGCAAATTCATATCGCGTTAGTACTTGTTCTCCACGATAAGCGGCATTTAGATCGCCTGCAATGCAATCATATCTTGCAATCAATGATTGAAGTGCTTGAAATGCCCAATCACCTGGTTGCACATCTGATAGTTCTAAAACAGAAGTAATTTCTGTTGTTGTATCGATTGCATCATCATCCATATCACTTAAGAAAATTGCAGCGTCTGGTTCCAAATTAAGAGAGTCTGGAGTCGGGCTTGGTGACACTGAAGTGGATTGACCGTCTAAAGCATAGAGAGATGATTTGAATTCACTGGACCAAGCACTCGATGAATCGAAACTGATTTCCCACCCTACGATGGAAACTGCTACCAAAGAACGCAAGATCATCCCTCTTGTTCTCATCAACTTCATATTGCTCATATTTCACTAAACTCCTGTCCATCACACCAGGGTCAAGTAGGCTTATCGGCTGCTGACAGAAGGTTCTGCATCACGAGCAGCAATTTCAGAGGTGGTCTGCGCCACAAAGGGATTGTAGGATGAATTGGTAGTGTTTCAGATCTGTTGCTACTAACCCCCGGCTGTCGCCGTCCCCCTTACCAAGGGGGACTACAGGGGGTCTTACAGAGGTTATCAACAGGTTTGGAACACCACCCTCGCTCTTCTTCTGTCGCTGGTGGTGTTGTATAGTCTCTTGATTCCAATGGCAGTTCAAAAGCGCGAAAGAAAGCGACGAGAGTGCGTTTATCAACCTTGACTTCGCAGCTAATAACACGACTAATCGTGCGGGCATCGAGCAGCGATCGCTCACTTAATTCTTCATGGGTATAGCGTTTGCCAAAGTCGTCATACAGCACACCGGCTTGCTTGAGTTTTTGCCAGCCTGCTTGAGTTAATACAACACCTCGCTTACGACTTTTATTGCGAAAGGAAGGTTGGGGTTGATTGGGTTGGAGCACTGGGGCTGATTGCCTTTCACAGCGGCTTGAATAGCCACTTCCGATCGAGCGATAACGACTAATCGATGTAGGAGAGGTAGACCAGGGTTGAATAGGTGAATTGGATAGATTCATGGAATTTGCTTTAGAGGATAGGAGATTTTGGACAATGGGGTAGAAACCAACAGAAGTACTTTCCCCTTTAATGGTTGAAAGTCTGGATGTCAAACACACTAATCAGTAATTTCATGAATCGATTCTCCCTAAATTTGATTATCGCTTTGCATAAGCAACTAACGAAACGCCTAAAATCACGAGTGTTACTCCAGCAATTCGTTCAGGATTGGCTGGATGTTTAACAAGCCCGATCGCGCCATAGTGATCCAAAAATATTGCAGCAATCATTTGACCAGCAATTGTTAGTGCTAAAGCAAGCGCGGCTCCGATCTTAGGAGTTGCAAAAATCGTTGACCATACATACAACGTTCCTAGACAACCTCCTACCCACATCCACCAGGAGGTTTGAGAGAGTGTAACCCAGCCCGGAAAGGAATAGCGAGCAAAATAACAGAATGATAAGGATGTTAGTGTGCCAACTAGATAAGAAACAAAGGTAACTTGCATCGGCTCACCAATATAGCGCCTCAACAACGTATTTAATGCAACTTGAACAGGTAAAACGGCTCCACCAAGCAGCCCAATTAACAGATAGAGTGTACGGTCTTGCACTTCAACACCTC
This sequence comes from Oscillatoria sp. FACHB-1407, assembly GCF_014697545.1. Lineage (GTDB taxonomy): Bacteria > Cyanobacteriota > Cyanobacteriia > Elainellales > Elainellaceae > FACHB-1407. The sequence goes on from NZ_JACJSA010000055.1 coordinate 5,323, forward strand.
TAGAAATACCTTGACGAGTGATTCAGAACTACCACTGTGTGGCAAGATCTTGAATGGTGGATCTTGCTTCGGCTAAACTTTGCTCGCGCAGATCTGTTCTGAGGCCATTGGCATTGATAAACTGTATGTCTGTGAAACCAATAAATTCAAACACGGTTTTTAGATAAGGCTCTTGAAAATCTGAAGGAGCAAAGGCTGAACCGGGTCGAAAATCGCTACCTCGTGCAGTAATAAAAAGCAGTTTCTTTCCAGTTACTAAGCCTTTAAAGGAACCATTTTCTACAATAAAGGTACGACGTGGTCGAACAATGTAGTCAATGTAAGACTTCAAGACGGCGGGAATCGTGAAGTTATACATGGGGACTGAAATAATGTAACGGTCAGCAGCAAGAAATTCATCAACTAAGCGATCGGAGAGTTGAATCGCGTTTGACAGTTCTGGAGTGTACTGTTCTGGTGCAGTGAATTTAGCAGTAATCCAGGTATCATCCAGGTAGGGAACTGGGTCACGAACCAGGTCGCGCAGTGCAATGCTCACTTCAGGATGGTAAAGACTCCATTTATCAATAAATTCTTGTGTTAACGTGCGGGAATAGGAGTGCTCGTGACGCGGACTAGAAGCGATGTATAGAAGGCGTGTCATGAATAAACTCCTGTTGAGAATATGAACATAAAGATAGGATTAAACGGATTCATAAGCGTGCTTCGCGCAATTGCAAGAATGAAGTTGCAATTAGAATCAACACGTCACTCAGTATTTGAGGAGTGTGAGTTATTGACTCAATCAAATTCAAGTAAAGCCCTGCGGCAATTATTCGGTTGGGTCAACGATCGCTGCTCGTTCTACCTACAAACGTTTTGTACCCCATAGACACAGCCCGTAAAAAATCCGCAATACCTATTGTTCCTTCAAGTTGAATTGGGCTGATTGCTCTGTATGCAAACTAGTATTTGAATCCTGATTTCATTCAAGAAAACTGTGCTTACGCAATTCCACCTGTAATGTCAACGGATCGGGATTAAAGAGGATCACACCGCTTATATCAATTGTGGGACGCACAAGACGGCCCTGATTCCAATCTGTAATTTGTTGCATTGCATCAGGATTCTCATCAATGTCTACAAAGCGGTAGGAAACTTCCAATGCTTTAAGCTGTTGCAAGATATGCTGAGTAAAGCCGCACCAGGTTGATCCATAGACAACTACTGTGGGATCAGCCTCGTTCGTCATGACAGTCCACCTTGCAAACCAATATATGCTTGATGGCTTCATTATTGAGGAAGTTCAGGCGTAGGCCAATTGAGCCAGGGTTAAAGCTTTGCCTCTATCAAAAGGCTAATGAGCAGGTTTAACTAGGGGTGAGTTGAGGGCTATAACTAAAGTTAGAACGGTAAATTAGACCGGATGAATAATGCCACGTTTTATGGCAATCATCACAGCTTGGGTCCGATCACTGGCACCCAATTTTCTCAGGATTGCATTGATGTGTGCTTTGACTGTTCCCTCAGTAATGCAAAGCGTGCCTGCAATATCTTTATTTGCGTCACCTTGAGCTATCCGTTGCAGCACCTGTAATTCACGCGGAGAGAGTTCCTCTTGATCAAGGCGTTGTGCGAGTTTGTCAGCAACCATTTTGGAAAGTGAAGGTTGACCCGCATGAACCGAGTGAATCGTTCCTAAGAGTTCTTCGTAAGGTGCATCTTTAAGTAAATAGGACTTAGCCCCCGCTCTTAAGCCCCGATAGATATCTTCATCACCGTCATAAGTTGTTAAGACAATAATGCGGGCGGTTGGACAGGTTTGGCGAATACGAATAATCGCTTCCACACCGTCAACTTCTGGCATTCGCAGATCCATCAGCGTAATGTCAGGCTGATACTGATGAAATAGGTCGATCACTTCACGCCCATTGCTCGCTTCAGCCACAACCTGCATTGTTTGAGTACGATCGAGAATCGCCACTAAACCTTTCCTTAAAATTGCATGATCGTCGGCGATCAGCACACGGATGGTTGTCTCGTTAGTGGATTCAGGATTTGAGGTCATGGCATTTTGGTTTGAACCATTCAGGAAAGATAAAATTACGCACGATCGACCGGCACAGAAACAATAACTTCAGTACCTTTAGTGGGCTGACTCGTGACACTGAGTTGTCCACCCAGGCGATAGGCACGTTCTTGCATTCCAATCAGCCCAAATCCTGGTTGAGAAGCTTGGGCAGCAGAATGAGGCATAAAGCCTTGTCCATTATCTTGCACACGCACGTGCACGTGAGTAGATTCATAGATAATTTCAAGGTGGATGTGTTGAGCGTTCGCATGTTTGAGGGCATTGGTCAATGCCTCCTGCCCAATGCGAAATAAATTTTGAAGAAAAGATTCGGGTAGAGCATAAGGTGTACCCCGTACACTGACCATCATTTCTACAGATGAATATCTTGTCATCTGCTCAGCGAGCTGCTGGAAAGCAAACTGGAGATTGTCTTGTTGCACAAGTTCAGAACGCAGGGCATAAACCGATCGTCGAGCTTCTTGTAATCCTTCACGGGCAAGCGCAATGGTCCAATCAAGATGCTCTTGCACGAGTTGCAGTTGTGCCGCAGGAGCAGCAAGAAGCTGTTTTGTAGCTTGTTGATGAACGACGATGCCTGTAAATGCTTGAGCGAGGGTATCGTGAATTTCGCGTGCCATCCGGTTGCGCTCTTCTAGAAGAGTTGCTTGTTGTACTTCTTCAGCAAGGCGAATGAGTTCCAGGGCGAGTGCAGCTTGGTTCGCAAACGCATGAGCCAGTTCTGCTGCTTCTGGATTGAGGGTGGGTTGGTGATCAAAGCGTAGAACAATGCTGCCTCGGAGGATATGACCTAAGCAAATTGGAACCAGAAGCAGCGATCGAATACCAGATGCTTGCAATTCGGCTTGGAAAGGCTGGTAGATTGTTCTCGTGAGCAAATCTTCCTCGGTTTGAGTCACAATCTGCCCACAAGCCAATCGACGGTAAATATCAGGATCTTCACGCATTTGTTTAAGGGAGCGTGGTGTGACAGGGTGAGCAAGTTCAGGCGGTAGCTGAATCATGCCATCTTTATATGAGACGAGCAGATAGCTGAATTCCTCGTCATATTGCCAAATCCCGGCACCAATTGCACCAAAATGATCGACACATACGGCTAGGATGTGTCCCAGGAATTTTTGTAGCTCTGGTTCGTCTACAAGCTTATTCAGAGACGCTTGTAACGCCTGGTTGGTTTTTGCCAGTTCAGCAGCCCGTTCTTGTGCGGCTTTTTGCTGCTCGCGAGCGATCGCCATTTCACGTTCACGCTCTGCAATTTGGCTCGTTTGCATTGCCAACGCAATTTGCTTGCCAAGTGATTCAGCCAGTGTGACCTCCCCTTGGGTAAACGCAGGTGTCTCTCGATAGATGACTAGCGCACCGATTGCTATTCCATTACACACAAGCGGGACATTGAGTTCTCCACCCCAACCCATTTGCTGGGTAAAAGCATCAAATTCAGGAACGGAAGTCCCAGTGACATGATCAAGAACGATTGCGCGTTCCCGATGACGATGAGAAGTCCCAAGATATTCAATCGGAACGGTGAAACCCTGGGCAAGTAACCGCGCAAGCGTAAATCGATCGCTGAGAGCTAACAACTGTTCAGGTTTATACACGGTTCCTTCATGGAACCAGTACCGCAAATAGATGCGTTCATCGGTTGGATGCTCAAAGTAGCTACAACTACGAGCACCAAAGGCTGCAACAACAATTTTCAGCACCTCAGGCAGAAGCGCGTCTAACTGTTCGAGTTGACCCACGGCATCAATGGTTTGTTGAAGAGCGATGCTGGCTTTCTCTAACTCATCTGCCCGTTCTTGTGCCGCTTTTTCTTGCTCACGAGCGATCGCCGCTTGTTTCGCCTCTTCTGCCAGTCGAGTCAATTGAATGGCGAGTGTAACTTGTTGGGCTAGGGCGTAGGTTAACTCAATTTGTTGCTCAGTGAAGTGGCGATTATGGGGAAAAAACACAATTAGTGCGCCGATCGTTCTATCCCCTAA
>NZ_JACJSA010000056.1 GCF_014697545.1 Oscillatoria sp. FACHB-1407
GCATTATGGTTTGAGAAAAGCTAAAAGTATCTACGTTGAACACACGTCTTCAAGGTGAAAGTTTTGCTGTGCAATGGTTTCAATGATTCGACTATATATAACTAATCAAAATGGGACAGTTTGAGGCAACAAATATCTAAGTTACCCACCTACTATAAGCTTTAACTGGCAAGCTTTTCAGCCTTAACGACCATTTTTTGTCCGTTGCTAGTGCGCCGAGCGAAACTCGGCTTTGTCTACTGGGTGAAAGTCCCGGTTCTGGAAGCCTTGGCAAGGCACCAGGTATTGAGTGTTGCGTCAGCGGAGGCAACAACGTTGGCGAAGCGTACACAAGGAGGTAATGGGCTGCAATGCGGCAGCGTGAAGGGATTGAGCCCCGCTATGAAATGAAACTGTGGATGCCGACGCTGTTAGCAAAGCGGAAGGCAACACCAAGAGAGCCAATTGCCACGGCTTTGGAGGGTCCACCGGGGTCAAAGACCGTGGCACGTTACCAAGGCAAAGCCGGGAACTCGGGAGATCCCATCGACTCCTCCAAAACAGGGGTAGGGCAGCACAACCAGACAACTGGAAGGAAGCCCAATGGTCGATGGGAAGTCGGATGTCCTCATAGTAGTGAAGAAGTAGAGTAATGCCTATTGAGCGAAGGGGGACACATTCAAACGCCTGTTCGATGGAAACGCTGCCCACACTCAGAGGTGGAATAACGGCGATACCGGGAGTCGAACGGATAGCCCAACGGGCACGCCAACAGCCAGAGACCTGTTTCTCCACGCTGATGCATCACTTCAGTTCTTTTATGGATAACAAAGAGCGATTGTTCAATAACGATGTTGGAACAATTGAAGTAAGAACCGATCAGTTGAGGTGAGTGGTAAAAGAGCGCTCGCTCATCATGAAATGACTTCTAGCGAGTGACAGAGCAGGTAATTAGTGGGAGACAAGCGTAATTGCCAGGCTTTTCTAAAGGTGTTGTCAACTAACGTCTATCTGTTCGTTCATTTTGGTCACGCCTTTGAGTTTGATATTAGCAGCAGAAAAATTCTGGTCATTTGTAAAGTGCCAAAGGCACCTATCTTATTTTCTGTGTTTGGCTGATCAAATACTAGAAGCCTGAAACGGTGCAAAATCATTCTTTGTAAATCAGACTGTCCCAGTTATGGCTGAAGGTTAGACAGCCCGTTCAAGCCGGTCGATAGCCCTAAACATTCAACAGGATGAACTGGGGCAAGAAATGCCGCGACTTGAATAGAGCAGAAGTAGACATTAAGAGGTAGCAAGAAGAGTGTAGTCCTGCCTACCTTACCAATCGCTGGTTTTTGTGACACAACCAATTGATGAACATGATTCTCAGAAAAGTGCTCAAACCTCATCGAGTGTTTCCCACCGGTGAGGTAGTTCTTAATGGTGCCGATCTAGTGCTTGCAAACACTTCAGAAGATAAATCATACCGACCCGTGCTCGAAAGCCAGTGTCCAATCAATTAGCGACCGATTTTCTGAGCACTTTTTGACATATCCAAGTTAAACAATGTTTTGAGTATTTTTAAATCAACTACAGTCGCGTTTATAAAAACATTTGTCTATGGCTGTTTACTTACAAACTTTATTAGTAGCAGTGATCTCAGTTACTTTATTTGTTTAACCAAACAACTAATTTCACAAAATTATTTTAGTATCATTTTCTATTCTATGAAGTTTAGACAATGTATAGAAAACACACTTCTCCTAAAAAATACTGAGTTAATAATGCATTGATAATCTTGCTCAAATCAAAGCTTTTGGTAACCGTTTCATCTGTTCTTCATTCTCAACGTAGAAAAATCACCTCAGGCTCATGAACTTATCAGGTGTTTTGTGTTGCTTACTACATCCTGGAAGAATCCAGGTATAAAGACCTTTATTAAGGCTTCACCTGGGGCTTATCTATTACTGCTATAAATATCAACAGCAGGACAGCAGTTGTTTGTCTGCACAGGTTTCCTTGATGCGTGTCTCCTTAGGATGAATTGTTCAATCGCTGAATTTTGACGAACAGCTTCTGTTCAGCCTTCATGCCTAAGCTTTTGTTTGAGTTAAACTTTTCTCCTTTATTCAGGACATCTTATTTATGGCTTTGGCAGTCGAGGCACAAGAACTCGCCATTGTTGTGGCGACTAAAAATCATACGCCCAGTATTCTTAGCCCAGACTTTTTAACCTGTAGTGGCATTATTGGAGCAGACTTAGAACTGGCTCAAGCTCCAGTGTCTACTCCTCAAGTATCGCAACTTGTTTTTCGCAATGGCATCAGCATGATGGCTCAAGTAGATCGGCTGATCTTCGTAGAGCAGATTGCGGCAAAATCCCTTCAAGACGTTAGTATTGCTCAGATTGCCCGTCGATATATTGCAGCTTTGCCACAAGCTCAATATCAAGGGATAGGGATTAATGTGCAAGGACTGGTTCCTCTGGGACACCAAACTCCTAGTGTTGAGAACTACTTGACTCAAACGTTTCTGGTGTCTGGCTCCTGGCAGGAGTTTGGTCACACGCCAGTACAAGCCAACCTGCAACTGAGGTACACACTGGAGCACGCCCATTTGACTCTGAGCGTTGCTCAGGCTGCATTGCAATTGGCAGAAGGAGAAACCACACCGATTCTGGTTTTCTCGGGTCACTTTGATCACCGTCTCACCGCTGAGCAACCACTGATGCCACAGGTCATGCAGGCACTCACTCAATGGCAGAGCGACCTAGAAACTTATCAGGATTTAGTGAATACTCGCTTCTTGAATACTCGTCTTCCAGAAGATTCCACCATTCCTGTCTTTGCAGCTGTGGGCTTATAAGCAGTTGTCCGTTTCATTAGAGGCATCACCCGGAGTAGGAAGAGCACTTCTCTAACAATTGCAGGGGTGCTGAAATATCCTGCTGGTTTGATCCATCAAAAGATTTCCCATTGACGCATTTACTCCGACCACCATGAGCGATTTTCAGGCCGCAAACAACGAATTGACAGGACAATCGGTTGACCTGACAGGGAACACCCTATTAGGGAAAGAGTTAGCTCCTTCGCTGACCGGTCTAGGCGGGTCAGGTGGAGTGACAATCGCCCTGCAATCCTCATGGAAGGAAGATCTGGGAGGTGATACCTCATTGATGGAGTCTGCTGTGACAACATCGCCCCTCCCCCTCGACCCCTTAAACAAGCTTTCATTCCCAACTTCTAGCGGTTCTGTCAGTCCGGCTGGAGCGAGCGTTGCTGAGCCACAGCAACCGACTTTGGTTCAAAGAGATACACTCACTGGAACCTCAGATCGAGAAGCTCTGGTTGGCGCAACAACAAGCCGCAATCAACAACCCTCTGCTCAACTTACCAGCCGCGATGCTTTAACTTCGCCAACAGCGGCATCTGACTTTAATGTGGCAAGTACCTCGCTCCAGTCGAGTACACCTTCCCCAGTCGCCTTTACCCCCGTGACAGGAGGTGACTTTAACCAATTTATGACGGAAGCTCAGGAGCTTTGGAAGGTTGAAGGACGCGCTGGTGGAACCTCTACTTATGAATTTGCTATTGGCCCTAGTGGGGCACAAACAACCAATACAGGAACAGCAGACATTGTCTGGCAGAACGGGCAGAACGTGCCCTGGAGCCTAACCTGGAACGGTAATCAAGCCAGCTTCACCGTTGGGACAAGAACGATCCGCTACACCACGGCAACCCCTGGTCTATTCAATGGGTTGTACTTGATGACCAAGGTGGACTCACGAGACACTAGAAAAGTATCTGTGGGGACACAGATGCATCTAGAAGTGCAATCCGCCAACGGGCAGTCCATTAATCCCATTGCCCTTAATAGTACAGGTCCGACAGGTGGGCAGGATCTGGACCAACTGATCTTCACCAGTGATCAGGCAATTACATCCTTAACAGGAGTTGCCCGTATCAGTTGGCCAACCAATGGTGTTAACCCCCACACAACCAGTGCCCAATCCCGTATCACCTTTGTGATTGAAGGAAACACTGCCCCGGTATTTGGAACTCGCTTAAATGAAGGCAGTAATTTTACAAGTGGGCAAGAACTCCCCGTCGTCATTCCGCAAACCCCGTCATTTTTGGAATTTAGCTACAAAAATTTAGTCTTTGATACCACTGACTCAGACTCAAGCAGCGACGCCTTTGAAGTATCCCTGGTTGATGCGTCCGGACGCTCCCTCGTTCACACCATTGCACCGGGACGAGATGCCTTCTTCAATGTGAGTGAGGGAGAATCAGCATCCCTGGGGAGTGGAACCAGCTACGACCCGACGACTCAAACCGTCAGATTAAACCTGGCAGGAATAGCCCCTGGAACACAAGCAAAACTAGTGGCACGACTGGTCAATAACGACCAGGATACGACGACGCGAGTTGAGATTACAGCACCAACACTCAGTGCAGCCCCCACCGGGACACAGGCCCCCTTATCCAGTGGAACAGGCACTCTTCCCATTACGCCTGCTCCCGTCAATCTCACCAATCTGGTCGATGTTTCTGCAAGTTTGCGAGCCGAGTATGGGCGCACCAGCTTTAACGAAACAACCCGCCAGTTGTACAGTGAAGTCGCCATCCGTAATACCGGCACCTACAGCACCAATGCGCCGTTGCTAGTGGCGGTGAAAAACATCAGTGACCCCACGGTGCAGTTGCAGCAGATTGATGGATACCTGTCTGATGGCACCCCTTATTACAACTTCAGCAGGCTAGTCAGCCAGAATAACCTGGACCCGAGCGAAGTCACGACCCGCCGAGATCTCATCTTCTACAACCCCAATGAAGTGCAGTTTACCTACGACCTGGCGGTTCTCTCCCAACTGAACCAGTCTCCTCAAATTGACACTCAACCCATCACTGAAGTGATTACTGGGCAGACCTATCGCTACGATGTCAATGCCAGGGATGCCGATGGAGATGTACTGCGCTATCAACTATTAGATGCACCGCAGGGAATGAGCATTGACGAGCAGACTGGCATGGTGACCTGGGCACCTGGAAGTGCTGCAATTGGCAATCATGCTATCCGACTGCAAGCCAGTGATGGACGTGGTGGAGTGAGTGAGCAATACTACACCCTATCAATGAGGGCAGCCCCACCGAATCGCCCACCTCTAGTCACAAGTATTCCCGTCGTTGATGCACAGGTGAATGAGGACTACACCTATCAAGTCGTAGCTCAAGACCCGGACGGAGACCCACTAACCTACACCCTCTTGAGTGAGTTAGAGGGAATGCAGGTGAATCCGACAACCGGGTTTGTGACCTGGAAACCGACAGCGAACCAGCGTGGTACTCAGAACATTGTTGTGCAGGTTTCCGATGGGCAGGGAGACAGCACACTGCAATCCTTCAGCATTCTGACTGGAGTCGAGAGCGGCAATCACAATCCCTTCATTACCAGTACTCCAGAAACCAAGATCTACTCTCAAAGCCCCTATCGTTACCAGGTGCAGGCGGTAGACCCGGACGGGGATGCCTTGAGCTACGCACTGCTCAATCCTCCAGAGGGAATGACCATTCATCCCACCACTGGACTGATTACCTGGTCTCCCACCAATCCCAGTGGAGCGATCTCCCCTGTCACGATTCAAGTTCAAGATGGGCGCGGTGGAGTCCAGGAGCAAGTCCTTACCCTGACCGTTGAGGCGGCTACAGGAGAGATTCGAGGGCAGATTTGGAACGATCTGGACCGGGATAAACAGATTGATGCCAGTGAACGAGGAATGACTGGGGTTCAGGTGTACCTCGATGCGAACGATAACCAGCTTTTGGATGCAGGTGAAGTCACCACGACTGTTGATGAAACTGGGCATTACCGCTTCACAGGCTTAGCTGCCGGGTCTTATCTGGTGCGGGAAGTGGTGCCTGAATCGTTCACATTAACGTCTCCCCTAACAGAACGATTGGGTCCAAACATCATTACCAATGGCAGTTTTGAGATGCTGCCCTCAGAATATACTCCAACCTATTTCAATGCGTCGATTTACTGGATTCCAGTTACAGAGAACGATCCAGCCCAAAAACAAATTCCTGGTTGGCAGGTGCTGAATTTAGATCCAACTGTTATCGAAGACATTGATATTACTCCTAGACCGCTATGGCCTGCATCAAATGGGGAGTTTAGCGTCGAATTAGAAGGGTATTATGGCGGAAATATTGCTCAGACTTTTGCCACCATTCCAGGAGTAACCTATAACCTCAGCTTTGATTATGCCGGGCATCCCTTCTTTGGGGACCGATACAAGACGCTTGAAGTCCGGGTCGTGGATCAGGTAGAGCGGTTCATCTATGACAGAAACGATCCGAGTGTCCAGGCAAGTTATTTTTATGTGGTCAGTACAGGGTGGCAAGAGGGGAGCCTGAGATTTACTGCTACCGATACTCAGACTACCCTTCTGTTTAGCAAATACCGAGACCCCAAAGCCTCTACTACCGGGGGGCCACTGGTTGATGATGTCGTGGTTGCACCTGTCATTGCCCAGGGTTCTCATCTGGTTACTCTGGCAGCGGGACAATTGGTCGATGGAATTAACTTTGGCAATGCTCAAGGAACATCAACGCCAAATCAGCAACCTGAAATTACAACGGTTGCTCCGACTCAAACTGTTGCAGGGCAATTCTTCCAGTACGACGCTGAGGCAACTGACCGGGATCATCAAGTGCTGACCTATGACCTACCAGTACGACCTGAAGGGATGACCGTAGACTCTCAGACAGGTCAGGTCTTATGGGTGCCAACAGCAGATCAAGTTGGTCTTTACGACGTTGTGCTGCGCGTACGAGATGGACAGGGGGGAGTGGATCTGCAAACCTTCCAACTGGAGGTGACCTCGTCCAATGCCGCACCCGTCTTTACCTCGGTCATTTCCACTGATGTTCGCCCGCAAATCGGTAAACCCTTCACCTATCAAGCGTCAGCCCTGGATCTCGATGGAGATAGTATCACCTACAGCCTGGTGTCGAGCAGTGCATCCACCGCTCCCAGTGGGGTGACGATTGATGCCACCACGGGTGTACTGCGCTGGACTCCATCTGCCCTGGGTGGAGCAGGCACACTCAATGGTGAGGTTCAGCCCTGGCAAATCACAATTCAAGCGAGTGATGGTAAGGGTGGGATAGCCCTGCAAACCCTGGACTTAGTGGTTGAGGCAGCGGCTCCCAATCAGCCTCCTACGATCACGTCTACTCCTCGCACGACAACTCGTCCTGGTAGCTCTTATTTCTATCAAATCACTGCAACGGATGTGGATGGAGATACGCTGACCTATAGTCTCGATGCTAATTCCATCAGTAAGGGAATGCAGATCCAGAACGGATTGTTGGTGTGGACACCAGGAGCAGAGCAGTTTGGTCCCCACGCGGTGGTGGTGCAGGTGAGTGATGGTACTCATAGTGTCAATCAATCGTTCACCCTGAATGTAACTCACCAGGTCGATAACTCTGCTCCGGTGATCACGTCCACCCCCAATCTGGTGGCTAATCTGGGACGGGAGTATCAGTACAACCTCACAGGTACTGACCCCGATGGTGATTACCGTCTCTGGAGCTTATCTCAGGGTCCTGGTGGGATGGTGATTGACGCACACCGAGGTACGTTGCGCTGGACACCAACGTTGGAGCAGGTGGCGAAAACTCACACCATTGTTGTGCGCCTGACCGATGCTTTAGGCAGCTACGTCGAACAACGCTTTGATCTGATTGCTACTGGTCCCAACATTCCCCCTGTCATTCGCTCGATTCCCATTACTCAAGCCGGGGTTGAGCAGGAGTACGTGTACCGGGCACTGGCAACGGACGCAGAGAACGATACTCTCACCTTTAGCTTGCCCTTCCGTAAGCCTGTGGGGATGACCATCTCTTCCAGTGGCATCATCCGCTGGACACCTGCTGCTAATCAGCAAGGCTCCCATGTCATTGATGTCAGAGTAACGGATAGCCGGGGTGGGGAGAGCACTCAAACCTACACCCTTGAGGTGGGAGCGACAGCCATTAATCATGCTCCGGTCATTACCTCCAGCCCCATCCTGAAAGCCCCAACGGGTCAAAGCTATCACTACACGGTTACAGCAACAGATCCAGATGCAGGCAGCACTCTAACTTACCAGTTGTTGGAGCGTCCGGATGGCATGCAGATTAATGCCACGAGCGGTGAGATCACCTGGACCACTCCTGTCACCGGTAATCACCGGGTGGTGGTGGGTGTTAGTGATGTTGGGGGATTAAACGCTTATCAAAGTTTCGTTCTAGCGGCTCAAGCCAATGCTGCTCCCACCCTGCAATCAACCGCTCCCACTCAAGCGACACCAGGAGTGGTCTATGCCTATGATGTTCGAGCAACTGACACCGATGGCAACACCTTTACCTATACCCTTGATTCCACGTCCCTGAATCGGGGCATGTCCCTTGATGCCTTAGGACGACTGCGCTGGACACCTTCTACCACTGACCTGGGAGTTCACCCGGTAGTTGTCACGGTCACCGATGCCTACGGAGCCAGTGTGCAGCAGCCCTTTAACATCACGGTGGCGGCTGATACTCAAGCTCCTCGCGTCTCTCTGGTCGCTAGCACCAGTCAGGTCACAGTTGGCTCTCAAGTGACGTTCCAGGCACGAGCTACTGACAACGTCGATGTGGCTGGATTGCAACTTATTGTCGGAAATCAGGCAGTCGTCCTTGATGCCAATGGCTTTGCTACCGTCACGCTGAATCAAACCGGAACGATTACGGCAAGGGCGATCGCCTCTGACACGGCTGGCAATCAAACGGAAGTCACCACAGCCGTTGTCGTCTCCGCTGCCAATGCCCAGGCTCCGATCGCCCGCTTTGATCTCACTGGGATTACGGGTGGCGTGATCACCTCTGCAACCAACCTGATTGGCACTGTGGATGACCCCGATAGCAACAGTGTGACGTATACGGTGGAAGCGGCTCCCATTGCAGGTGGGGAATGGAGAACCATCTTCACTGGCAA
>NZ_JACJSA010000057.1 GCF_014697545.1 Oscillatoria sp. FACHB-1407
CCAGACGGAATACTGCTTCAAAAGATGAATGACTAAGCCCGTTGCGAGCGATTCTCCAAACATTCGACCTGCCGGATGTTTTGCTTCAATATCTGCTTTCAGAGCCAATCCAATCTGCTGTACCAGCGAGTCTGCAACTCCGATGTGTGGAATCAACTCAATCTGCTTCACTCGAATCGATTCATGTGCGACCTGTTCAAAGTACTGAGGAGAAATTCCCAATAGAGAAAATTCGCCTGCCTCATGCAAGAGCGACGAATAGTTGATTCCAGGCGGAATAAACAGCATTTCACCCGGTTGACAGTAGCAGCTTAAACGTTGCCCCTCTACCTGATGTTCCGACTCAACTGGATGCCCACCCTGTTCTGTAATGCCAATAATATGCTGCATCCATTGATGGGTTGGATTTTGGTGAGCCGATGATCGTAGTGATGGAAAAAAATGCCATTCCACCCTGACTGCTCACTGGACAAAATTGGATGACCATCAAGTGCCGGACGAGTATGGTGAGTCATATCAACCTGCGGCGATTGATCCATCGTGGGCATAGACGTGAGAAATTGCTGCTGCTTGTAGTTTATCGAATTTCAGTTAATTGCTCTCGAATCACTTCAACTGCCTGCATCACCCCGTTTTCAGCCCGAATTTTCTTCCCCAATGCGTTGGCTCGTTGCTGCATGGCTGTATCTTGTGCAACTGCTTGAATTGCTTGTGATAGGTTCGAGACAGTCAACTGCTTTTGGGGAATTGGATGTGGTCCAACACCTAACTCAAAAACTTGCTTGCCCCAGAAGGGTTGATCCCCAAAGAAGGGACAAATAATGGTTGGTTTTCCCGCTCGTAACCCTGCTCCGGTTGTACCCGCCCCACCGTGATGAACAACCGCAAGGCATTGAGGAAAAAGCCAATCATGGGGGGCAGACTGCAAAACATGAATGGTATCAGGAACCTCTGATGTAGATAAACCACCCCACCCCGTTGCTAGAATGGCTCGCTGACCCGATTGACGAACGGCATCGATCACCAGCCGCGTTGTTTTAGCTGCATCCTCAGATGCCATGCTGCCAAACCCAACGTAAATGGGAGGGGAACCATGAGCTAAAAACGCCACTAAATCCGCTGGTGGTTGCCAATCTGAGGTGGAATCGAGAAACCAGTAGCCTGTCGCGATCGCACTCTCATCCCAATCGGCAGGAGGAGGAACCACATGACGACTGTAGGCATACAGTTTCGGAACGGGACGACCATGCAGCGATCGCTCATCTCGAAATGGAGACAACCCCAGTTTTTCCTGTCTCCACTGGTTGATCAAACGACGATACGGCAATAGAGAAGCCCGAAGGAACAATGTGTAGCTGAGGTAGTTCAGCCATCCACCGTAGTTGCCACCCCCAAAGATGGGATTAGCAAACGATCGCGTGGGCGAGTAAATCGGAAGTGCCATTGCTAGAAATCCAGGAATGCCCAGCTTATCGGCAATGTGATATCCCGCCAGGGGTTTCGCATGGTACACGACCGCATCTGGATTGTACTGTCGGGCAATTTCCCAGGCATCATCCATCATCTGCCGCAGCATCGGCATAATTTGCTTTAAGCGAATGGACTTCTTGCCTGCCAGCGCAGCCTTTCCGGTCTCTGTTTGTACCAGTTGAGCAAAGGGAGCGTGCAAAGGGGCAAATTCTAGCACATGGCTTGCCACCAGGGACGAAAAGCTGGGATCAGTGGCAAGCAGCACTTCAAACCCTGCCTGTTTCAATCCCTTGCCCAGTGCAACATAGGGTTGCACATCGCCCAAAGAACCTGCCGTTAAAATGAGGATGCGTTTGCTCATACAGCGATTGTAGAAACTATGCCGTCAGATATCATCTTGATTGGTCCGATTGGAACTGGCAAATCTACCATTGGTCGGCTTCTGGCAACAAAACTGAATTTGCCACAATGTTCAATGGATGAAAAGCGGTGGGACTATTACAAAGAAATGGGTTACGACGAAGAAATGGCACAGCCTCAAACGCAGCCAACATCCCTGATAAAGAACCCGGTAATTCCACATCTCGAATTGCAGTTGGAAGAAATGAATAAAATGCCTTGTCTGATAGAACGACAAAAATTCCACAAACGATGCCTAATGCGATCGCTAAACATAGTGAAAAAATCAATTCATCTTTAACCAATAGCCTCGCAAAACTGGAGTCCTCAATATCTTGTTTCCTGCGTGACCATAGACCTAAGCCTGCTAATGGTGCAGTGACGATCGCGCTTAAAAGACCTGCGACCAGCAAAACTTCGAGCAAGGAGACCGCTTGATCAGTACCATAAAGTATCGTTGAGAACGAGGCAAAGACTGAAGCAAACAGCAAAAGCCCAAAGATCTTGAGCGGAAACCGTGGGCGACTTTGCACTCCTGAGTCGATGTCAACGGTCATAGGCTGATTTCTCCGTTACTCTGAAGTCTCTAGCCGATTCTACCCAACTTTTATTGTCCCACCGATAACTTTTAACGTACTGCCTTCACGAACAGACCAAGCCTCATCACAAATCATTTAACGGAAGACGGCACAATAGGAGTCAATTGTGATGGTACGTGAGCAGTTAGAGAGCGAAAGCTCACATCAGCTTTGCCTTGATTTTCTTAGCTCGTCCTGCAACTGATTTTCTGGGATCATGAGCTAATCTTTCCAAATGCGGCAATAACCACTCTTTCAATGTCAAGTCCTTTTCTGCCCATTTACTTAGGGTATCCATTGTATTGTTTAAGACGATCCAATCGGTGTGAGTTTCAAGATTTTTTTGAAGAATCCTCTTTGAACTGTTTCTCTGTGACTCTGACATGAAAATCGAAAGAGTCTGAAATAAATTTGCTAAAGTCCACTGTGCTGAAGGTTGATTAATGTTTGATATTTCAGAAATAAGCTTATCAATATATGGAATGAGCCATTCAGGGTTTTCTAAGGATATTCTTTTGATGGCATTAGATGTGCGAAGTCGAACGATTTCATCGGTGCTGAAATAACAATTGTATAAATCTGAAAGTCTTGTGGAATCAGCTAATACGATATCAACCACTTCAATGGTTCTGCCCAGAGAGTTTGGATGCCCTCCTGCAAGCATTTCTTCAAAAGACTCACTCGTCATACCCTTTACATCTCAATGATGGCTTAATTTGTTTCAGTGCAGCAGGATTGTTGTGCTGTAACTATTGCAGCACTTTTCTCAGGAAAAATCGGCTGTGTCCTGCTGGAAAGTCTGATAGCTCTCCAAATACAACGTATCCGAGCTTTTGATAAAATTCTGGTGCTTGAAAGCTAAATGTATCTAAATAAGCATATTGGCAACCACGCTTAATAGCTTCCTGCTCCGCAGCCGCTAGAAGGGAGATACCGTAACCTCCTCCTCGACAAGATTCGTGTATCCAAAAAACATCAACATATAACCACTGCCAATACGTTGATCCGATTAATCCACCGACTAGATTCTCATCTGCGTCTCGTAAGAAAACAGCTAATTGCCGAAAGTTACCCTCACCAGCACAACGACTGTTGTATTGGAGCAGTTGTTGAACAATAAATTCAGTCTCATCAAGCTTTGGGGCTTCGACAATCTCTATCTTGAGTTGTGGCTTCATCGCTGTTTTTAGTGTGAGCAGAAACTTTCCCTATTGTAGAATCAGTGCGATCGCCTCACCGATATGCAACACAACCTGTGGTTGATTCAGTTTACTTTAATAGCTTTGTTGAGCATCGTCTTGATTACAGTTATTATGCAAAGTAAACAGTGCGATCGCTTGCGCTAGCGAAAGAAGAAATGTAGCGGTGAGTAATCCAAGTGAAACGGGTAGGCGAAAAGCATCATCGCCCTGTAGGAGAAAATACGAGTGAAGACTAACGGCGATGATTCCTCCAGCCACGAGTAGCCAGGAGAAAACAAAACCATCGGCATAACCTTGAGTAAGACGTTGCTGACCGAACAGCATCAACATAACTAGAGGAATGTTGAGCAGCAAGTTTAATTGAATTCCTCCCGGCATTCCAAATAGATCCCACTCATGCCAGTATGCAGCATCGATTTGATGCGTAATGAGAACGGATGCATTGGCAAGATAGAGCCAAGAAAGTATTGTTTTTGTAGACATTGAGCCTTTGGTCAACATACTGCCTTGTAAAAGCAACGCATCTAATCTAGAGCTAAATATCTGCGACTGGCAATTACTTCGCAGGTAATGCCGCCCAACGAATATTTGAAGCGAGGAACTCGGAATGCTTTATGCCTTGGCTGTTCCATTCGCCTGTCGATACGCCCCCGGTGATTGCCCCATCCATTGCTTAAACGCTTTACTAAAGGATGCTTCGGATTCATATCCCACAGAACTGGCAACCGCACTTAAGGGAATGCGCTGCGATCGCAAAATCTGACTGGCTCGTTGCATCCGCCAACGAGTGAGATATTTGTTGGGTGGTTCTCCGACCAATTCGCGGAACTGAGTAAAAAAGGTGGTACGAGAGATCCCTACCCGTTCCGCCAATTCTTCTGCCGTCCATACCTGCTCTGGGTGTCGATGGATCAGGTGAATCGCTTCACCAATTTGCGGATCGGTGAGGGCACGCAACCAGCAGCGATCGTGGCATTCCTGATTTTGGATGTACGCTCGCACTGCTTGTACCAACAGAATTCCCGCTAAGTGATTAATGACTACCTGAGCACCGGGACGAGCCGTTACCGTTTCTGATGCCATAAATTGCAGGGTTGTGTCTAACCATTCCACTGCCCTTCCTTCCTCGCCTTTGACAATTAGGAGTGGAGGTAAAGCCGACAGCAATGGATTTTCGGGCAACGGTTCAAAGGAAAATCGTCCGTACATGACGGTTGTGGGTAAGCCAGTCCCCCCAGCTTTGAGGACGGTCGGGGCTTCGTCTGAGTCTGCTTGCAGTAACTGCTCAAACTCGGCGATCGAAGGATTGCCTGACAGCGAATCGCGTAACGTATGCGACTGCCCTTTGGGGAGAATCACCAGATCGCCACCAACGAGAGGCATCGGTGTATCGATCCCCTCGATTTGCAGCCAGCTACTACCCCGAACCACGACCAGGAACACCGCTCCCTCAAAGGCATTCATCCCAATCGCCCAAGGTGCAGCCAGTTCCAGGCGATAGCAGTTTGTACTTTCTAAATGGATTGAACGAAAGACTTCACTAAGCGCATCCATACTGAATTCTCACCCGTCCTGAACGATTGGACATGATATTTGAACTTTAACGCATTGCTAGTTCAATTTCGCTGGATTACAACTTAAGTATATCGAGTTGATTCGGTTATTGCTTCTGGCTCACTAGCAGAAACAAATAGCCAACGGCAAACAACCCTTTACTTTCAAGGAGTATCTTTATGTCTCGATTAGATGGAAAAGTCGCGCTAATCACAGGCGGCACAACGGGTATTGGTTTGGCAACGGCTCAGTTATTCGCGCAAGAGGGAGCCAGGGTTGCGATTACAGGGCAAAATCAAGAGCGATTAGATCAAGCGTCTAAGACCCTGGGTAGCGAGGTTCTGGCAATTCTGGCTGATACGCGATCGCTCACCGACCTGGACACCGCATTCACTCAAATTAAAGAACGCTGGGGCAAACTGGACGTTTTATTCGTCAATGCTGGGATTGCAAAATTCAGTCCACTATTGGATGTCGATGAGTCGTTCATTGATGAAATGATGAATGTCAATTTCAAGGGTGCGCTATTTGCCGTTCAAAAAGCGGTTCCGCTGATGAGTGAAAACAGCAGCATTGTGTTCAATACCTCCATCAACAATCGGATGGGAATGCCGAATTCAGGAATTTATGCAGCTTCTAAAGCAGCACTGCGATCGCTCGTCCGGGTTCTAGCCGCCGAACTGATCGAGCGGGGAATTCGCGTCAATGCCGTTAGTCCGGGACCCATTACAACGCCAATTTACACTAAGCTTGGAATCCCTCAGACACAAGTTGAGCAATTTGCTGGGAAACTTCAGCAAGTGATTCCGATGAAACGATTTGGAGAAGCCGAAGAAGTCGCAAAAGCAGTTCTATTTCTCGCCAGCGATGATGCGTCGTTTGTACTGGGTGAAGAATTAGTGGTTGATGGCGGTTGGACTCAACTGGTAGCCAGTTAAGGAGACGTTTGATGTTGAAATTGTATGCTCACGGTTCCCCGAATCCTCACAAAGTCAGTATTGCACTGGAGGAGTTGGAGTTACCTTACGAAACTCGAATTGTGGATATTCCCAGCGGGGAACAGTTCAGCGCAGAGTTCATCCAACTCAATCCCAACAGCAAGGTTCCTGTACTGGTGGATAAGGAAACTGGACATACACTGTACGAATCCAACGCAATTCTGTTGTACCTGGCAGAGAAGACGGGACGCTTATTTCCAACAAATCCCGAACAGCGTTGGAAGGGCTTGCAGTTACTCTTCTTTCAGGCTGCCTCGATCGGTCCCATGTTTGGACAAAGAGCGCATTTCAGTCTATTTGCACCGGAGAAACCAAGTTATGCCGTTGAACGGTATCAGAAGGAGGGCAATCGCCTAACCAACGTTTTGGAATCCCTGCTGATGGAACGCGAGTATTTCTTGAATGACTACTCAATCGTGGATATTGCCCATTTCGGTTGGCTCTGGTGTTCCACTCATCAGGGGTTTTCCATCCAGTCTTACCCGAATCTGAGTGCCTGGTTCGATCGCATTGCAACCCGTCCAGCCGTACAGAGAGGTGTTACAATTCCCCTTCCACTTCCAGACTTTACGCCTTTTCAAACAGCAAACCATCATTCATGAACTGAAGTGATCAATCACAGGACGGCAGAGTGATTACCTTAAAGAGGAAACTGTTAAAGCAGTTCCCTCTAGCGTCATTACAATCCTGGATCGCTATCCAGTTGAAGCTTTTACTCTCCAATACATGACAGAACTTCCTGAATAAAGCGATCGCGCCCTCGCTCTGGGTGATCGTTAAACAGGTAATGGGTTCCATCTGGGATCGTCACCGTTTCTACCGTAGGAGCGTTGGTTAGCTCTACTTCAAGTGCCCACAAGTCTTCAGGGCGTGACCAGAAATCTAACTCTCCCCGCAGAACCAGTGTTGGAACCGTGATATCCTCAGCCTCCCAGTATTTCTGTCCCTTTGAGAGGTTGTAACTTTCCAAGCGATAAGCAGCAGGATTTAGCCTTAGGATTGTCCAGGAAGTCGTTCCTCAGCAAACCATTCTGGGGTTAGTAGCTGCCAAGATCGGGGTTTCCTTACTCCACGCCTCAGCAGAATCGGTTGCCCCTGCGGGTGTCGTACTTCGACCTTTAGCAGAACCAACACCGGAGTTAGAGCTTGCCATTGCCTGGAATCCAGAGGCTACAAATCCAGTACTACCCGCTTTTATGGCGATCGTTCGAGACGTTACCTGTCAACTTTGAATAATCAACTACGTTCCATAACGAGTACCCTGATTTGAGTACTGGGGCATACAGGAGAATTTGATCAGTTAATTGAGAAGCGGCAAATGTGAAATACCTGTAATCGGGTCGCTGCATCAGTCTAAATGACTGAGAATTATTCAGTTGCCCCGCTTCCTTTCCCTAAATAAACACTCTTCAATCCCTTCGTTCCCTTCTTGGTCACACCTCAGTAGCGCAAATACCGATATGATCCATAGGTCTTCCCTGTCTTCGCATCTGAAATCATTTTTAATTTAATGTGCCCTCGCCCCCCGTGTCGCCCTAACGGAGATCCGTCCTCCCGCCATTCTTGGGACGCATCAACGGCTTCCTGCTGTCGGGACTCCAACAGTCCTGTAATCATGGCAGCAAGTTTTGCCAGTTCCTCATCCTGCCATGATTGGAGTTCTTGAATTCAACGTTCCGGTCGGCTTCGGAGTACCATCCTTGTTACTCTGGATTGCGATTTAGGGAATAAATTGTCCCCACAGAAGCATAAGTATTTCCTAAACTAATAAATTGCAGAAGATACAACTGTTTCAGTCTGGCTGATT
>NZ_JACJSA010000058.1 GCF_014697545.1 Oscillatoria sp. FACHB-1407
ATTCGTGACTGGAAACCTGCTCTCAATCGCTTCGCGATTGAATTCGGCGATCGCTTTCCAACTTGAGTTTTTACCCTTGACACAATCTATTTGACATACCCCAACCCAAAGCGACTTCACCACCACCAATGCAAGAAGCAAGGTGATGAGGTGAAGCTCTGCTACAAGCCCCTTCTACCAAGCACTTCCAGATGTGTTCTAGCAATTTAGGGGTACTCCAGTTGCTAGAACACTCTTCCCTGTTCCAATGGCACCTTCTGCACAGCTCCCCTTCCTTAACTTTCCTCACTGCCAATTCAGCAAACTCCTTAACTTTTCCCAATCGATTTGCAAAGGCAAAACCCTTATAACTAAAACATCGAAACCAATACACGCCTCAACCCAAAGGAACTCTAAACCATGACACTCATCTATCGCGGCACCTCCTACCAGATCAACACCACCGATGAAACCATAACTGGCACTATTAACTGTCAGTATCGGGGTGCAACCTACCGCGTTGAGCCTACTACCACAACCCAACCTCAGCCTCGTCACCTGCAATATCGGGGCATCTCCTACTAAGGCAATCAGGTAAGTTGTTTATCTAAACCGCTTCAACTACCTAGGACAACAAAGGCGATCGCTCCTCCTCTCAACCGTGCTTTGAGATCTGCTCATCACCTGCACTTCCACTGCCCAAAACACTTCAGGCGATCGCTCCTCCACCACAAAAGACCGTAAAGGCACAGGCTGTTGAGGCACACAGAGCAACAGAGGGAGTCATCTGCAAGACCCTCTCCCTGGCGATCGCCCCCTCACTTCTCAAAACGGCACTTCATCACACCACAACTGAGCTTTGCGGCTCATCTGCTGTGACCTTTGAACCTGGCTCTCCTCAGTTCCCTCACCCTCCAATGGCGGCAACACCAGAGGGTAGTGATCACCTTCAAAACAGAACTCCGCTCCCACCAGCTCGATCGCCGTTCTGAGGGCTACGGTATCATGCATCGAGGGCAGGCTAATCAGAGTGCAGCCGTCATACTCACAGCGCAGCATGAAAGCCACCTCGCGGGCTGCCTGGGGAGAGTCAAAGAGGAGTCGAAGAGGTCTCATGCCATGATGCATCGTACTAGCTGCTCCTTCTCTCAGATACCCTGAAGCTCACTGAGTGGAGGGGTGATTCTGCTGCGATCTCTCGTGAAAGACCCGAAAGCGATCGCACACGGCAAGGTTTCCTTCTTTCCCTTTTTCCCCCTTCTTTTCTTCTTTGGGGAATTCCTCATCCACCACAATATGGGGGTGTGGAGGGGTGAAGGGCTATGAGCGGCGAGGTTGTAGGGCGATGAGGCTGTGGTTATAGAGGAATTGAGAAGCTGTGGCGCAGTGGGAGTAAAGGCTATGGTGCTGCTGCATTGAAGGGGGTTGAACTGCCAGTGGAAGTGAGGATTGCCCGATCGCAAGCAAATGTTCTAGCAAGTGAGTATCCTCCAAGTTGCTAGAACAAAGGGTAGTGAGTGATGGACTGGCGATCGCCCTAAGCCTGGAACTGCCAAACCCCCTCCCTGTAATCCACAGCCAACTGAGTAACAGCAAGCATTGTGAGATCTAACTCACCTGCTCCCAGACGTCATACTCATCAATCGAGAGCCAGTGGTAGTGTTCTGCTCCATCCTCGTCATTGGCACAGTATTCAACTACCGGATAACCCCACTGATCGACCGCATACACCTCAAGAACAACACCTTCTCTCACCAACACCTCATACAACTGTCGGGTTTCAGGAGGCAGGGAGGTCTGTGGCACCTGCAAGATGCAAATGCGATCACCTACGCCACGCCTTTTCAACCATAGCTAACCCTTGATGTAGTGTCTCTAATCATGGGCGATCAGGTAAGACTGTAGCAACTGGTTATGTCGCGGTGAATGGGTAGGGGCGATCGTTGTCTAGCTTAGGGCATATTATTGGACTGCGCTTTATCTTGCAATCCAACCTTCTGAGGAGCATACTACTATCTCGCTGCTAGCAGGTTGAGGTAGGGTAGATAAACACCAATAATCCTCTCCATCGAATATCACGCCTTCTGTGATGTACTCCAATTCGGAGACAGGTCGCCAATAGTCCTCTCCACTCTCATCGTAATATCGGTATTGATTACCTTCTACTTGTAAACCCATACCAGTAGGTCCAACCCAGTAAATACCCTCTGAAATTACTCCATCTTCGTTTTGAGATAGTACTGGATTTTTGATGCAAAGCAGGAGGAATATGGTTAAAGCAAAGAAACTCGAAACTTTGTTGAACATGATGCTACTTCACCACACTACGATTGTCTTAAGCAAGGATTAGGACTGAAACATAACCGAAATCTTTGTATGCCCATCAAAGTCTGTAATCTAAGCAGGTTAACGATTGTAGTCAGTGACTGCCGAAAACCTTAAACTCATTACACGCAGGCTTGATTAGTCTGCTTCACCACAATTGTTAAACCACGAAAACCATAGCTATCAACCTAGAACGATACCGAAGCTTCGCAACATTTGTGGCAAACAGTCATCAAGACTTTTGATGTGTTCATCATATAGCTCAATCAAATTGAAGTCGTATTTTCTGTAAATACGTTGTTTTTCCTGTTTACGTGCTGAGTACTCTGGATCTTGTTCATACCCCCAATACTCAACATAAACCTTACCTGAAGGGATATAGAAATCACAGTACACTTCCTCTTCAACAGGCAGTTTGCGCTCGTAGGCGTGAACTATATTCTCCGTATATAACCAGTCATCAACTGACAATTCTGCTTTAGAGCGAACCCAGTGTCCATCTTTTGTTCGGTAGTCCCCAGCCTTGAACTTCTCACGAAAATCTACTTTTTTAGGGTTTTGGGGTGATGATTGTTCTTCACCTGCACCATCATCAACTTTACAGAGTGCTTCAACAAAAATCTGATTTGACAGAATCGTATCTGACCAAAGAATGTAATGTTGGTCTGTTTTTTCGTCATGCTTCTGAACTGCACCGAAACTCAATCCTAAGCGCGTAGGTTTCCAACCATTAGGCACTTTATCTATCAAACCTAATTCGGCAAGTAATGGATTTACCTTGTTTCTTGATAATCCTAACCTCTCAGCAATTTTAGTGGCTGATAGTAGTGAGGAAACAGCAGTGGTAGATGCGGTAGCAAGAATGGTTTTGGAAGTAGTCCGAATAACAGGTTTAGGAATATCCTCAGACAAAATTGATGTTTTTGGGTTCTCCGTCTTCCAATGCTCATAGCACAGCTTATGACCTGGTTTTGAAACTGACCGATTACACCCAGGAATTGTACAGGTTTCCATTTTCAGGGATTGAGCTTTTTCAAGTAGATTTTCAAAACATAGCACTAGGAATGTGCATGAGCACCCGAATTAATACTGGAATAGATCAAAATCACACTCCACCGCGTAGACAGGTTTCGAGTGTCGCCCGCCAGTAATTAAGCAGTGACAAGCTAGTGGGAAGGGCAAAGAAGTAGTTTCAACCAAATGTGTTCTAGCAATTGAGTATCCCCCTAGTTGCTAGAACAAAGCCTGGTATTGGGGAGAATAGCCCTTAGTTAAAGCAATCAGGATTACTATCGCTTCGTGAACTGTGGATGAAAGCCAAGGGTATGCTTGACCCATCAGCGTTGTTTGCACGTCTTCATGAACCGCCCATTGCAACCCTGCACGATGAGTGTTGTAGGAAGAGCAGGAGAAACACCTGACTCGACCCGATTATACAATAGGTCGCGTATTGTTTAGCTACCAACCTTTTGAGAGCTTTTTGTTTCCAAAATATTACTAATTCTTCTCAATTGATCGTATTCCCATATAGTTAAGTCTCTCCAAGTATAAAAGGCGAAAACTGCACCGAGTCCACAAAAAATTATGCTAAAAATTGAGATTTCCACTTTCGTACTAACAGCTACCTGCGGTAGCCTAGTCCAAGCGAAAATAAGAATGCTGACAGTTAAAAACACAAAATTCATTCCCCATGCACGGGCAATTCGCAATCTACTTCTGTCATATTCAAATCGTTCCATCGTATTTTCTGATGCATGGGTGTACACGTAAACCTTCACGGATTCGACGTACTCATTTTTGTTTTTGATGGTCTCGTAGTTGCTGTGTTGATCAAGTTCCTGCTCACAAAATTTTTTATTCAAATCACAAAAGAATTTGCGGAAAACTTTTTTGTAAAGATGGTGGGCTAGATGATCTGTAATTATTCCTAATACATAGACCAATGCTAAAAAAGGTATAAGTGTGAGTAGGTCGGTAAGTTTTTGCCCAAGAATCCAGGAGTAGCCGAAAACGCTAAAAACTAAAAGGATCAACCAAGCTACTGTTCCGATCCCGCTGACAATTAGTTCAACGAACAAAGACGTTGTGCTCATTCCAATTTTCCACCGCTAGCAGACTCTAAATATCTAGAAAGTTACTCTATAGAGAAACCTAGGATTGGATCAGGGAAAACCTTTTTACTTGGATAGGTTGCCGCATAAAGAATCCATGTAAGCCGTGGGTTGGTTCCCTCCATAATCAAAACCAAACCCTAACTCTGCTTTACAGGAGGCATCTATGAAGATTCTAGGCATTGATTTAGGCAAATACAAGTCTGTAGCCTGCTTGCTCAATACTGAAGCCAATTCCACTTTGTTCTTCACCTTCTACACTCGACCGGATGAATTCAAAAAACTCCTATCCCAAACACAGCCTGAATTAGTTGTCATCGAAGCTTGTGCAGTCACAGGTTGGAGCCACGATTTATGTGTTGAGCAAGGATTTAAGGTTCTGGTCGCCAATCCTAGCCAGGAAGCCTGGAACTGGAAGCACGTCAAACGCAAAACCGATAAGGATGATGCACTGAAACTTGCCAAACTAGCGGCGTTAGGACAGATTGTGCCTGTTTATGTGCCATCCCCTGAGTCTCGGCAGTATCGCCAGTTGGTCAAATATCGCAAGCGGTTGGTAGGACAGGTAACGCGCACGCAAAATCAGATTCGAGCCCTGTTTGTCCATCAAGGGATTGCCATTCCTAGTGGCAACAAAGCTTGGACAGCCGCAGGCTTGAGTCAACTGGGAGAGTATCGAAAACCCTTAGCCCAATGCGATCACCTAATGCTATGGCAAGGGCAGCTAGATTTAGCATTAACGGCGCTAGATCGGTTGTGGGAAGAGCTTCATCAGGTGGACACGCAGTTAACGCAATTGGCGAAGTCTGATGAACGAGTCCAGCTATTGGAAAGCATTCCAGGGGTCGGGCGGCGGACAGCGGAAGTGGTGGTTGCCTTTATTGATGATCCAAAGCGATTTAAGAGTGCAAGACAGGTGAGTGCTTATGCAGGCATGGTACCGAGACAGCACCAATCTGGGGAAACTGACCGGATGGGCAAGATTACTAGACGTGGACCCAGGGTACTACGGGCGGCATTAGTCGAGGCAGCTTGGGCGATGCTGCGTTATAACAGTTGGGCATTGGCGTTGTACAACCGCATTTGTGGTGGACAGAAGACCCGCAAGAAACAAGCCATTATTGCAGTTGCTCGGAAGTTGTTAGTGCGTTGCTGGGTGTTGTTACGCAAACAGGAGAAGTGGGATGGAGCAAAAGCTTATATCTCTAAAGCAGCAGCCTAATTAAACTCAGATTTGTTCTTGATCACTTTCGTTAACACCCGATGGTGTCTGAAAAGCCTCTATTGGCAATGCATCTCAGAGCTTGGACCAGAACCTAATCTAACGAGTGAACAAATTCTTGCTCGCTAAGTAAGCTTGTCCTAACGAATAAGCCTGAGATCTCTGAAAGAACTCTTGAGACGACATAATTAATAGAATAATGTCGAAACTCGGATAGTCGAGTAGAACAATAAGGGGTTAACAAAGTCAAGAAGAGAACAAGTAAATTGAGTGTGAAAATTCAATCAAGCCAGAACATAGGTGAATGAATAGGCTGACGCAATTGAATTAGATTCTAAAGAAGAAGTTGAGCAAGTAAATGATTGGCTAAACAGTCAAGTGGTAACTGCTGCCAATTTTACAACCCTGCATTGCTTGACACCCCCACGGCTTCATAGTCGGTTCTGGTCAGTGGTTGTGGCTGCTTTTGCTACACCACAAGCGACTTTGGTCAATCTGCTGCACTAGGGTGTACGCCCAGCATGGTCGTGAACTGATGGGGTGAAAGTCCCCTGTCGAAGAACCAACTTCCAAATGATCAAGTTACAGATCCGAGTGATGCTAACGACTAGCTTAAGGCAAAGGCATTCCCGCGAGGGCAGGTCGGTCGGAAGCTAGCGGCAAACCTGCGAGCCGACGAACAGAAACGTCATAGAAGGCTGAGATAGTCTTGGGGCAAGTTGGCACAACACAACGAAGCCCTCTGGGGGTATGTCAAATAGATTGTGTCAAGGGTAAAAACTCAAGTTGGAAAGCGATCGCCGAATTCAATCGCGAAGCGATTGAGAGCAGGTTTCCAGTCACGAAT
>NZ_JACJSA010000059.1 GCF_014697545.1 Oscillatoria sp. FACHB-1407
GATTCACCTGCCTTAACAGCAGTCTCAAAGCTAGATATATTGCCGTGAAAGGTTTTCAGGCGATATGACCCTTTTTCGTCAGAATCGTTGCCATACCCCAAATTGATGTTTGATGTATTTAGTCCAGGAGTGAAAGAGATTGGGATATAACCTCACAAATTTGCTTTTTTAATTGTCAAGGTTCAGAAAGATTGATGCCTAGAGAAGACTCTTCCAATAAGGATGAGCCATTAAACCAAATGATTTAGTCTCGCTTGCCTCTAAAAGGTTCTGGAGAGCTTTACGTCAATTGCTTGAATCATGTTTGCTTGAAGTTGCGATACGGAGCATTCGCATTGTTTTTCCCCTCTTTACTACCGTAATACAATTTATACTACAACGTACTACAAAGAGTGTCAAGGGTATTTCAGAAATTCCAGGTAGGTCTTCGATGGACATCCTGTTCACTCCACTTATCCGATTTGAGTCAGGCGAGAGCAACACAACAGTAGTGGGAGCAACCCAAGAACTTTTGAGTAGAAGTGGGTGATAGGTAGTCAATATTGCTTGAGAACTGTTGCTTGCTCGTGCGATCGCCAACCTTGCCTTTAATTCCACTCATCACTACTAAACTTCCTGGTATTGTTCAGAACGAAGAGTAGCCCAAATCAACAGCCAACGGTTCTGCACCATTGCATGGTTGTGAACAGAATTGAGCAGGCTTGCCCTTTGCAACAATACCTTACAGTGGTGCTAATTTTTTAGCTTGCGGCAGTGTCGTGGCTGTCCCACTACAGACCCCCTCGGTCCGAGCAGTTAACTGTCTAGTATTCGATATCATTTGCAAAGCAAACAGATTTGAACTTTTAGAGGCGGTCGGTGATGGGCACACCTCAATCTACTGACGTAGTGCTACCACTTTGTTAGAAAGATAAACCTACTTGGCGTAAGGTAACTGTCGGAGGATTTCTCACCGCCTCATTAAATGCCTGCCTGTCTCCCACAAAAACGACCTGTTCAGTAGCTCTAGTCAACGCTGTATAAATCAGTGTTCGATCCAGTAGTTTGCTCCTTGTAACCGGCACAACAACACGTCTGAACTGACTACCTTGTGCCTTATGGATTGTAATGGCATAGGCTAATTCAATATTTCCAAGATCCTCATTCAATAAATCGATCTTACGCCCATCAAAATTACAGATCGCGCAGCATGAACTACCGCTATCTATATTAAGACCGCCTGGGAAAACCCTCTCAATACGTCCAAGAGAGCCATTAAACAACTGACGCTTGTAGTCATTGACGGTATAAATGATTGGATCAGATTCAGCTAAACCCCAGTCCTTCAGTTGGGGTTTTGAACCAACCATGAGTTTATGAAAAGTTTGGTTAATTGCCTCAACACCTACCAAGCCTGATTTTGTTACACCCAGAATCTGTGTTTCGTTAAAACCATCTAAATCTCGTAAAACCCTAACAAGGGTTGCAATAATCCCTGACTGAGCAGACTCAATAAAACTGATTCCTGTTCCACTACCTTCATAGGAAGACAGTTCTGGCACGGTTCCTTGACGCACCAGCCCAGCCACTTGCGGAATCCCTGTTGATGCAGCTTGTCTATGAGTTTGAAACAATTCTACTGTTGGTACTGTAGGGCTAGTGGCAAGGACGTGGAACACAAGCCCTGGTCCGATCGGAGGAAGCTGATAGGGATCGCCTACAAAAACCAATCGAATTCCATGTGGTAATGCTCTAATTAGTCGGTATGCCAGCAACAAATCAAGCATGGAAGACTCATCAATAACGATTAGGTCACCTGCCTTGGGTACTAACTGTTTCTGCTGCATAAAATTCAAAAAACCAACGATGGTGCTTGCACCGTGCCCGGTCATCTCCCGAATTCTCTGGGCTGCACGACCTGCCAATGCTAACTGATGCACGGTCATCCCCATTGATTGAGCGACTTGGTGAATGACTCTAAGAACGGTTGTCTTTCCAACTCCGGCTCCACCCTTCAAAACACTCAGAGGCTGTGTCACGGACATCTTTATAGCAGCACGCTGTTCGCGATTTAACTTGATGCCTTCAAGTTGCTCAAATTTTGCTAGCTGTTTTTTGATTTGTGCTTCGGCTGAGTTGTCCTTAAACAGTGAAAGTTGACCTTCCTGATTCGTCTTTAGCAGTGACAAAAAGTAATTAACCAGGTATTGCTCCATTACGGCGCACCCCAATGGTTGGTAACCTTTAACCACATCTCCAACGATCGCCTTCTCTCTCAGTGCTAACCCGATCGCTTCTTGCGCGATTTTCTCACTAACCCCTCCTAACAGATGCATAATACCCTGCTTCAAAGTAGTTGCATGTGTTAAAGTGTCTTTGCGATTATCGAGCCGTTCGTAGGTATAGGCTTCTGCTGCGGCTATCAAACGCCTGCGATCGTTCCACTGCACATCCATTTTGGCAGCCAATCCATCCACAATTTTCCAGGACATCAGTATCAGGAGACGGTACGGATTCTCCTGAATCTTCTCAACTGCCTTTTCACCCCAGTACTTAATAATTTTATTCGCTAGCTTCTTATCAACTTTGTACTGGTCAAGAAAAGTGATAACACTAACTTCTTGAAAATTCTTTTGCCATGCACCAATAAGCTTTTCAGCCGTTTCAGCCGATAAAACTTCTCTGAGAGCCTCAACGTCACCTGTATCTAACAACAGACGCAAATCATCACCGTAGATCTTGTAGAGCTTTGAAATTTTGACCTGCCCAACCCCAGTTCCTCTAAAAACCGGGTGTGAACAAAGGTAGTTTATTAGTAACTGCCCTGTTGGCTCAATAACTCTGCAATGTTCAGCCTGGAGTTGTTTCCCATAGTTCTGATGGATTCTAAATTTCCCTACGATTTGCCAAGTCTCGCCTTTTACTGGCACACGTGGAATGCAAGCGTGATTTGCAACTATACGCACCCACCTACCAGAGGAATCAACACCTGTGAAGATGGCACTACCACTGAAACCAGGGTGAACTGTAGATACAGTTACAGTGACTGTAATATTCTTTCCTTCGTCAGAATTTGCATTAGGGGATGTAGCGACGTCCATTAGTGGTAATAACCTCTTCAAAGATCGACGCTTGCTGTAACCGTACCTCTAACTCGCTCACTTTTTGCCTGAGACTTTCAACCTCGGCCGTTTTGACTGCCAGTTTTGCTTCTAACTCCTGAATATATCGCTCGCTCGTGTCCAACTGCTTTTGGGTA
Organism: Oscillatoria sp. FACHB-1407; assembly: GCF_014697545.1. Lineage (GTDB taxonomy): Bacteria > Cyanobacteriota > Cyanobacteriia > Elainellales > Elainellaceae > FACHB-1407. Next base: position 3,239 of record NZ_JACJSA010000059.1, read on the forward strand.
TGCGCTGCCTTTGAATATCCAGCAGAATGGTTCGTAGAGGTAGGCTCTATCTGTGGCTCCAGATTAAGGTCTTGAAAAGCTTGTTCGACAGCCTCACGAGCGGCTTGATTATTGTAGAAGACCTGTCTATTAAATCCACATGCTAGAGCAATGGCACTATAATTCGGCTTACCGTCGCGCAATGGAATAAATTGCTTTTGCAATTTTAGTTCATCTAAATACTCTCTGACTCGTTGAACATTTTCTCTGCCAACCTGCTGTCCATTCTTCTTAAATTCCGTTGGTGACTCAGCATCTGGTCTTATTACCATAAATATCCTTTCTACATCTTACTTTAAGTTCTTTTGTAGAGAGACGACTAGTAATTCTGATTGGGAAAACTGATTTGTTAATCATTGTCAGCAATAACAGAAGTTAATTTCCTTCCATTCTTTTCTTCACTCTATTAATCTCATCACTGAGTTTTCTATTCTGATCCTGCAATTTACTGATGCGGATAAGAAGTCCCATGTTCTCCGTTAGAGCATCTCGCTTTTCTTGTTCCAAATCATTTTTCGTTTGACGCAACTCAGCATCTTTATCTCGTTCAGTCAAATGTTTTGAAGCTGCTAAAGGTTTAGAGCTTTTAATTCGCTTCAAAATATCCTTATATCTATCCTTATTATCATATAGAGGATTATGGCTATGCCCTGCCTCTTTAGCAACGTTTCTGATAGTGATTTTGCAATACCCTTTAGCAGCAAGTTGCGCTTGAAGAGAGGGGTGTTGCGGAATGCCTTGAATCAGGCGATCGAAAGCAGCTTCGTAATCGCGCTCCATCGCGTCCATCCGAAGTTCATACTGCGATCGGTGTTGGTCATCAATCTCATTTTGTCTACTGGGTTTTGGCATTAAGCTTTTCCCTCGACAGGTTGAACATGTTTATGACGTGCTGACACTCTCGAACGCGGGCTTGAACTGGTGCTTTCTGAAGTTCAGAAGCACCTGCGTTGTTTAATTGAGTAAGCAAGGCTAAATTTTTATCTAACCGGTCTTGCCACCAAGGGATATGTTTTTCCTCCACCATCAAATTTGAACATCCTGCACAAACACTAGGTCCACGTTTTGCGTGATCAGGTCCCTTTTGAGAACCCTCGCACTGAGAACTCTCCTGGCGGTACATACACCACCCCCATTCACACGAGTGGATAGACATACTACTATCTTCAATAATCCATTGAATCTCCTCCTTAGCATCTTTGATAGTCATCCCTCGAAAATGAGCTTTCAAAGCAGTATGCTTCTCTATCAATTGCTCACCCATACGACCAGCAACAGGTCTACCTTGCAAGAGTACTTGAATTAAAATGTCAGCCGTTTCTGCACGAACCATTTCATCAATCAGTTCTTCAAGTTCAAAATCATTGCCGATATAACCTCGATCGGTCATCGCAATTGAAAGGTGTAGGAAGTGCTGAGATAAAGCCGATAATGCTGATTTGTCTACCATAGCCACAAAGCGTGCCAATGTTTTTCTCCATTGATGACTTGTGAAGTGCCACTCGCTTGGCAGGGCAACATACTTCTGATTAAATTCGTCTAATCGCTTAGATAGGACGTAAAAGCTCATTTCACTCAATTGCTGTTTAGCCATTGGGAACCCGCCTCCCCATCCAAACACTAAAAAAAGTTTGGAAGATTCGCTTTTTTTACGCCAAGGAGCAAATATTTTTTCAAGTATTTGAACAGCTTTTACGGCAGGTGGTACATCATAAGTACCAGTTAAGCGTGCCCCTGCTACCCATCGCACACCTTGTTTACCAGTTTTAGAAGTGCGACCTACTAAATAAAATACTTCTAAAAGACCATCTATGCTGGGAACAATTTCAACACAGCCAACCATTAAACTTAGTAACTCATGAGCGCGCATTCCTACAGTACCAAAACATGCATTAGCACAAGCATCTATTAAACTATCAACTAGTAAGCGTATTTGAAGAGCATTAGTTATTCTTGTGTGCCAAGGTGAGGAGGAGCCAGGATAACTAGAAAACTCAAACTCCTTAATATCCTTATATTTGGAGTTATACACACGCCGTCCGTTAGCATTTATTGTAGATGTGTCAAGATACATCTGCAAGAGGCGAATAATATCTTCTGATCGCCACTCTATCCATTCCAAAGTATGTTGAAGAGAAGCTAAAGCAATTTGGTCAGGAATATAGGGAATCCAACTTTCCTTTCTCCCATTTTTTTTAGCTATTTTGTATACAGATTGTCCTCCAAAAGGTTCTTCTTGTATAGCATCTGCTAGTTTATTACGCTGTTGATACAGGTAAACCAGTATTTTCAAATATTTTGCTAATACTCCTTCTGTTAGTCTGCTCTCAGTCTGATTTTTGCGAATTTGACATACATGTTCCCAATAATTTTCACAGGCTGTAGAATCAATTTCAGAGAATGAACTGTAATTATTGCTAACCATCCATCTAATTAGATTGAATAAGCAATACGACTCCTTCTTAAGAGAGAGAGGGCTAGCAAAATTTGCTTTGGCAGGAGGATCAACTTTAAGAGACCATATAAATCGCTTCGCCGCGTCTAGTAAATATTGATGCTGCTTGTCCAACAAATTTGAGTCATCAGGTAAAATAACTGACCATCTGATAGTCAACTGACTATCTGGGTAACCTGATGGACCGTCATCAAGCACCCATTTCTCATCACACCAGTAACTCCGGTGAGAGATTTTTTTGTCAACTAATGTTGAGCTTGGAAATTGGTGAAAATTCATTGTTTCGGAGTGAGTCATATTACTCTATCTCAGGTAGTTGACTCAGCAAAAGTAACATTTCTTTTGCTTCCGCAAGGACAACTGGATCTGTAAATCTAGGTAACAGATCAGCTTGAATAATTTGTAATTTCGGCTCATAAAACAATGCAAATCTTGTTGGGTGAATCTTTGCTCGCCCTTCAATCAAGTGAGATTCTAGTGGTCTGCCAAATCAACTTTGCCGGGTTCAATCGTAGGATATAGTCGCCCTAATTTAACTCGCGCATCAGTCGTTGCGAAACGCCAATTCACCGTTG
>NZ_JACJSA010000060.1 GCF_014697545.1 Oscillatoria sp. FACHB-1407
TACGGTGGTTGGGCTAATGTGGAGGACTCGTGCGGTATCCCGAATACCACTGCCGTTGACTGCCATATCGCTAATCTTCTGCTTAACGTCTGGCAAATATCTTTGATAAGCGTATTGCAAGAGGAAAGTAGAACGGGGGCAATCGGTATTGCCGCACTTGTATCGTTGTTTTCCTTTTGATGACTTTCCGTGTTTAACGATGTTAGTGCAATTACAACTAGGACAGTGGATGGGTTCTCGAACCATTGGCAGACTTAAGGTAATTAGGTTACCTTTGATTGTGCCTTAAATCCACAGGTCTGGAACACCACCAATATTACCCAACCCCTCTGTGGGAACCTCTCTTCTTCCCCACAGCCCTGGTCTGGTGTGCTTTGCCCTGAGCTTGTGCATCGTTTCTTATTCCCCACTTGGCGTGCTCTTCGAGATACCCGAAGGGGTCGCTTCGAGATATCCGCCAGGGGGCGATTGTGTGCTTTGCCCATCGGTTGTGTGAGATCACCGATGCTTTGCCCTATTTCATTGCCACTTCGTGATTAACTTCAGCAGTTCCCCAATTGAGAGCAACCCTTGAAAGGGGCATTCTAGCGAGGATAGAGCCACATTGAGCGATTGACCCGATTCAACATCCTCAAGTTGTCTGAGATTACACTTATCCCAGATATTGGTCAATTATTGGGGATAAGATTTTGAGAGATAAGCATAATTGCTTATCCTAAGTTGCACCAGATCCACCTGTTCCATTCCCCTTCTCTCGCGCTTTAATCGAAAGAGCAGGGGTTTGTCTATCCCATCCCATTTCTCACTGAGCACTATGAAACGCCCAATTGTCCCAGATCCCATCATTGTGTCCCTCATTGGTGGCAAGGAGGTTGCCAATGCCCCTGTTGCTGAAGTTCGATCTCCTACTGATCTCAGGCAAACTAAAGTGGACGAGTTTATCGCTGCGCGATCGCTCAAACCCAAAAGCCAGCAAGCCTATCGGCGAGATTTGCAGTATTTCATGGACTGGACGGAACAAGCCTGGGCAACAGTCACTCGCAGGCAAGTGGCACAGTTTAAGCAGTCTCTTGTGCAGGAGCGGAAACTGGCTCCTAATTCGGTCAACCGCATCCTGAGAACCCTCAAAACCTTTTATAAATGGATGCTGGAGTCAGAATATATCTCCACTGACCCGACGACTGGAATCAAGCAGGAGACAGTACCCCAAGCTCAATCCCAGGAACTTGAGGATGAGGAGGTGGAGCAGATTTATAGAGCGATCGCAGAGATTAGTTGTGATCCGGTACGCGATCGCGCCCTATTCTCGGTATTGCTGCATGGTTTGCGGGCGGAAGAGGCTATCAACCTCAATTTCGAGGATTACGACGGACAACAGGTCACCGTTCGAGAAGCAAAACACGACAGTGTGGGGGAAGTGCCATTAATGCGGCAAGCACGGGCTGATTTGGATGCTTATGTGCAGCAACGTCACTCACAGGCAGTAAAAATAGGTCAAGATATAACAGCTCAAAGTCCGTTATTCGTCTCAAATTCCAACCGCAGTCGAGGAAAACGGTTAACTTATTGGGGAGTCCAGGAAGTGATGAACCAGCTTGCTGAGCACACTGGAATTAACTTACACGCGCATCGTGGGCGACATACCTTCTGCACGAACTTGATTGTCAAGTTGGAGATGGACACTGCACTAGCCATGGAGTTATCGCGGCATCGAGATATCCGCAGTTTTAGACGCTACACCAACCGCAAGAATCAGCTGGCAGCCAAACGAGCTTTTCTCAAGGCAACGGATCAACTAGAGCAGGGACAATGAATGCTACAGCTCTTTTGATTTAAGGATGGATATCTATTACCGACGGTGAACATCCTCAATCATGGGTTGTAGTTGTTGTTTGCTCAGCAAACTCATATAGCTTTGGTCAGAAAGCTTAGCGCAAAGACAATAGCTCAAATCCTGATTCTGGGAAAGCTTTTTGACTCGCCTTCGCCCCATTGAATATGGCTACGACTATAAAATGCAAGATTTTTTGCTTCATCCTCTATTGTTACTGGATATATCCTCGTAAATCCCGCTAATGCTGGGTTTGATCCTCTCGAACCCCTCTTCAAGATTAAAAGATGACGCTTACAGTCATCCCGGTTCGACGTAACCTTTCTGCCAACACATCACCCAACCCAGTGTGCCGGAGTGAGAACGCCACCCCGTGTCTGACCATCCGGTAGCTCGTCTGTTTGGACTGCCAAACTTAAAGCGGATTCACAGACAAACTTAACTGCCGCTCGATTACCTGGATCTCCTTTATCCCGAATCAACCCTCGCACTTTTCGCCCATCTACGGCAGTTCCCACTAACTCCCAGGAGAACCAACCCTCATTCATAGTTTGCTCGATGGTCCACTTCCTGGTTGAGGTAGGAAAGGATGCAGAAGCGATCGCACTTGAGGGTGTTGCAGCACTGCCATAAATAGCGCAAGCCCTGTGGTCATACTGGTAGCTTGTAGCCACACAAATGGTTCATCAAACTTGAAATACTCCTGGTAAGAAAAGTCTGAGCCGTAAGATTCTTGCCATGTCTCATACAAAGCACTGCGACGACGAACGACATGGGTATTAACAGGTCCTATGAAAAATGGAGCAACTCATGTGTTGAGATCAGGTTCAAACGATGGCATTTGGGGATCGCGGGTTCGCTCAATTTGAGCTTGAGCATAGACATACAAGAATTACTCCTGCAAGCAGAACTACATAGGTAACTTTACCTGAGTCATCACATTCTTCTGTTCTACGTGGGATAGAAATTTGGGTTGAGGTGGTAAACAGTGAAACTGTAGCAGGGTGTAAAGAGGATCAGAAACAACATTTTTTTGAGAAAGTGTCAAATTTTTATTGTCCTTTTAATTTTTTCTTGCAAATCGCTTGTAAAATTTTGAATACTTGCACATTTTTTCCCATGCAAGGAACAGAATTTATGATTATTACGATTGCCTCTTTGAAGGGAGGAGTCGGCAAAACTACAACTGCATTTCATGTTGCTGCGTATCTTCAATCTCTCGCTAATACCGTTTTGGTTGATGGTGATCCAAATCGATCAGCAATTGCATGGTCAAAGCAAACAACGTCTCCTTCGTTCAAGGTAATTTCAGAAAAACAATTACCCAAGTATGGGAGCCAGTTTGCTCACATTGTGATCGATACGCAAGCCCGTCCAAGCAACGAAGATTTTGCAGATCTTGTCGATACTTCTGATCTTCTGGTTTTGCCGAGTCCCCCTACGTTTCTAGATCTACAAGCCCTGGTCGAGACAACTGAGGTTCTCACCTCAATTGGCTGTAAAAAACATAAGGTTCTGCTGACCAAGGTTCCAACCAATACAGGTTCAACCGATGAACGAGATGCCAGGGAGTTTTTAGAAGAACAAAGCATTCCCGTCTTCAAAGGAAGAATTCGCTTCTACAAAGCCTATGAAAAGGCGGCTCTCAATGGCACTCCCGTAAACCTGGTGAAAGGAGATCGGAATGCTGCTATTGCATGGGCAGACTACAAAACTGTGATTGAAGAAGCACTTGAGGAGGTATACGCAAGTGGGAAAGTTTAGCAATATTGCAAGCCTAGTTAAGGAGCAGGAAACCGCTGCCGTAGCCGCCATCGAACAAAACGGAAAAGTAACAGCCAAAACGTTGGATGAAGCAATTGCTGGGGTCCCTATTCTGGAAATTCCAGTATCAAAGCTCCATCGGTGTCGTTGGCAACCTGCTGGTCGTCATAGTGAATCTGAGCTAGAAACGTTTGGACAGAGCGTTGATCTAATCGGTATCACTGACCCGATTGTCGTTCGTCCTCACCCAGAGATTTCTGGGGAGTACGAGATCTTGAATGGAGATAAGCGATGGATAGTAGCACAACGAAAAAAATTCTCTGTAATTTTGGCAAGAATTGTAGAAGCAAATGACGAGGTAGCTCATGCGATCTTCGCGGCTGGCTTGATGCACTCTACGAAACCTACCGAACTTCAGGAAACTGATATCGTCCTAAGCCATCTGTCAATGCGGCTCAACTTGTCGATTGACCATGTTGCCAGCTTAATTCATCGAGGCTATGAAGAGAGCCAGGGTAAGCTCACTAACAACGTTGTTAGTGGTCTGATTTGGAGCCAGTTAATGGCAGAATACAACTCAGTTACTAACCTTGCTTTGGGTACATTCTGCAAGCATCGGTTAAGCTGGTTGAGAATGCCCCCAGAGATTTTGGCAGCTGTGCGAGAGGGGAAAATCTTACCAAACAATGCTAAAGCCGTTGCTCGATTAAAAGATGAATCTCAACGCCAAATGCTTCTACAGCGAGCGATCGCTGAAAATCTCTCAGTTCGTGAGATTGGCGATTGTGTTAAAGCAGTAAAACCTAAAAAGCCAGTCGAAAACAATCCGGTAGCTCGTATAAAACAGATTTATCAACGAGTTAGATCATCCCAAACCGCATGGCAGGATGCCAGGAAGAGACAAAAATTGGAAAAATTATTGGGGCAGATTGAAGATCTGATAGAGGATAATCCTCCTTTATCCTGATTACTCAGCAGCCGTTTAGCATCAGTGGGAGCATCGGTAAGGGTTGAGGTAGCTCTTTATCACTGTTCTGCCAGCATTTTGTAAATTTCCCGCTTAACCTGAGTCAGCAACTCACGAACTCGATTAGCTTGCTCCAAATTGCCACTGAGAGCAACCTGGGCAACTGCATCATTGACCCGGGTTAAGGTCTGTCGCAACTCAATCAATTCAGAAGGCTTATTATCTGTAAAACGACCGGAGGCGTTTCTTGAATCAAACTGCCTCTGGCGATCGCCCAGGAATTGTTTACCACTCTCGGTGATCGTGTAAACCCGCTTGCCTTCAACTTCCTTACTGGTTAGATATCCCGCATTCTCCAACATCTGAAGCGTTGGATAAACAGGTGGTGTTCCAAACCTGTTGATAACCTCTGTAAGACCCCCTGTAGTCTCCCTTACCAAGGGGGACGGCGACAGCCGGGGGTTAGTAGCAACAGATCTGAAACACTACCCATTTACCCATACAAATCCAATCAATGAACAGAGCAGTGAATTGTTGTATGCACTAGCTCAACAAGCCGCTTTATCCATTCAATTAACACGATTAGCAGAAGAGGCAAAACAAGCGGCGGTTTTTCAGGAACGCTCTTATATCGCCACTGAAGTTCATGACACCTTGGCTCAAGACTTCGCTGGAGTGCTGATGCAACTCCAAGCGTTCACTGCCCTCAACCCCCTTGATTCCAATCAAGCACAAATCCATTTCACTCGTGCCCAAGACCTCTGTAAACGTGGACTGGTAGAAGCGCGGCGTTCAGTTTGGTGCTTGCAGCAGGATAGTGATCAATACAGCCATCTGCTTGGGTTAGTGCAGCACTTCACCGAACAACTCAGCGTTAGCTCTCCCATGCCAATTCATTTTGAGTCGCAAGGCGAGCCTTATCCAATTAACCCTGAATTTGGCAGACACTTACTGCGTATCGTGCAAGAGTCTTTAGCGAACGCTATCCGTCATGCAAACGCTCACGCAATACAAGTGCAATTGCTTTACGCTTCAGAGCAGATTGCGATCGAGATTCAAGATGACGGCTGTGGCTTTGACTCCCAAAACCCACCCCCATCTGGCTTTGGGCTACAGGGGATGCAGCAGAGAGCTAGCTTAATTGGTGCTCAACTCACCATCATTAGCCAACCAGGACGCGGTACAGCCATAATGGTGAATTTACCGATCGCCTAGAACTTTAACTCATAGATAAATCGACTAAAGCTTGTTAAAGATCTAAGAAAAGTTGAACTTGTCGTGGCTTTCTCAGGTTTCTCAGAGAGAATTATAGAATCTTTCCTTCTCCCACCTCAGCCCTCTAACTATGGTAGTTGCTCACCCTCCATCAAAAATTATCCGTGTTCTTGTGGCAGATGACCACCCGGTCGTCCGAGATGGGTTGGCGGCAGTGCTCAACACGAAGCCTTGCATAGACGTTGTTGCCCAAGTTAGCAATGGTAGAGAGGTTGTTGAACAATTCCGACAACATCAACCTGATGT
>NZ_JACJSA010000061.1 GCF_014697545.1 Oscillatoria sp. FACHB-1407
GCATTATGGTTTGAGAAAAGCTAAAAGTATCTACGTTGAACACACGTCTTCAAGGTGAAAGTTTTGCTGTGCAATGGTTTCAATGATTCGACTATATATAATGGCTCAAAGCGGTTAAGTTGGCATCAGCTATTGATTTCAGTGCAAAATTCCAATCTCAAGGTTCATGTCTACTGCTCGTCATCACGCTGAATGGTTGTCACTGGTTGAAGCATCGGGGCCCTTCCTGAGTTTGCCAGTGTTGCTCAAGACCTTTCCGGCAGGACTTGATGCCCACGACCCAGAGCATTTGAAGCTGCTGCGATCGGCGTATGAGGAGTGGCAAGACAGCCAGTTTGGGCTAAAGCCAGAGCCAGCGATTCATCGGGCATGGGTGGAGTTTGTCCTCAAGCAAACGCTGGAGTTACCAGAGGAAGTGTTGCGGAGTGGGCAGCAGATTCCATCAGGGCTGAGTGTGGCGATCGCCGAGCAAAACGAAACGCTGCGTCCGGATTGGGTGGTTGTGAATCCAACAGGGACAGCAGATGCAGGGAAGCCTCGATTATTGGTGCAGATTGTGCCAGCAGAGCAGGGGTTAGAGAAACCGTTGAAGGGGTCACGCTGGGCAGCGAGTCCGGCGACACGGATGATGGAGTTGCTGCACGCTTGCAATGTGCGGTTGGGACTGGTGACAAACGGCGAACATTGGATGCTGGTGAATGCGCCCAAGGGAGAAACCACCGGGTTTATTTCCTGGTACAGCACGCTTTGGGTGGAAGAGCATCTGACGCTGCGGGCGTTTCGGAGTTTGCTGGGGGTGAGGCGGTTCTTTGGGGTGGATGACTCTGAGACACTGGAGGCACTGCTGACCCAAAGCTTGACAGATCAGCAGGAAGTGACTGACCAGTTGGGCTATCAGGTGCGACGAGCCGTAGAGGTGCTGGTGCAGGCGATCGCCCGTCTCGATCAAGACCAGAATGGAACCTTGCTAAAGGACATTGCTGAGTCGCAGCTTTATGTGTCTGCCCTAACCGTGATGATGCGGCTGGTGTTTCTCTTTTGTGCGGAGGAACGGGGACTGCTGCTATTGGGCGATCCGATTTATGATCAGCATTATGCGGTGTCTACGTTGCGGGAGCAGTTGCGATCGCACGCGGATCAGCATCGGGAGGAAGTGTTGGAGCGGCGATCGGATGCCTGGTGTCGGTTATTGGCAACGTTTCGGGCGGTGTATGGCGGGATCTTTCACGATACGTTGCAACTTCCAGCCTATGGCGGGAGTTTGTTTGACCCCGATCGCTTTCCGTTTTTAGAGGGGCGAGTCAAGGGGACGGAGTGGCAGACGAGTGGGGCTGACCCACTGCGGATCAATAACCGGATTGTGTTGCACTTGCTTGAAGCGTTGCAGATTTTGCAAATTCGGGTGCAAGGTGCAGGGGTGGAGCCGCGTCGGTTGTCGTTTCGGGCGTTGGATATTGAGCAGATTGGGCACGTCTATGAAGGCTTGCTGGATCATACTGCGGTGCGAGCGACTTCAACGGTGTTGGGGTTAGTGGGAACCCGCTATGAGGAGCCAGAGGTTGAACTGAGTGAGCTAGAGCGGTTTCAGGCGCAGGGCGAAGCGGCGTTACTGACCTGGTTGAAGGAACAGACGGGGCGATCGCCTTCTGCGTTGAAGAAAGCGTTGAGTGCAGAGATTGAGCCACGCGACCAGCAGCGATTGCGGACGGCTTGCAACAATGACCCGCAATTGTTCGATCGCGTCCTTCCCTTTGCGGGGTTGATTCGGCAGGATACGCTGGGCTATCCGGTGGTGATTCTGGAGGGGTCGGTGTATGTGACGGAAGGGGTCGATCGCCGTCAGACTGGGACGCACTACACGCCGCGCAATCTAACCGAGGAGATTGTGCAGTACACGCTGGAGCCGTTGGTGTTTGAGGGCGTGGCAGAGGGTAAGCCAAAGGAACAGTGGCGGTTGCGATCGCCTGCTGAATTGCTGCAACTGAAGATCTGCGACATGGCGATGGGGAGTGGCGCGTTTTTGGTGCAGACCTGTCGTTATCTGGCTGGGAAGCTGGTGGAAGCGTGGCAGCAGGAATTGGAGAATCCCCCTCATCCCCCCAACCCCCTTCTCCCACGAGGGGAGAAGGGGGAGCAAGAAATAGGGAAAAATCCTGGTTCGGCTCCCCTCTCCCTTGATGGGAGAGGGGTTGGGGGTGAGGGTGTAGATCGATGGGAAGTACCCGAATCTCTCAAACAAAAAATGCTTGAGATCGCTCGACAATTTCGCAAAGAACCTACTTCAAGTGAGGAGATTCTATGGCAAGCATTAAGAGGACGTAAGCTAGACAATCGCAAATTCAGAAGACAGCAACCAATTGGCTCTTTTGTCGTTGATTTCTTCTGTGCTTCGGAACGACTGATCGTTGAAGTGGATGGTGGAATTCATCAGACTCAACAGGATCTCGATCATCAGCGTCAAGAATTACTCGAATCGCTAGGACTCCGATTTGTCCGAGTTAGTAGTCAACTTGTCGAAACAAATTTGCCTCAAACCCTAGAAATCATACGAAAAGCCTTTGGCTCGGCTCCCCTCTCCCATCAAGGGAGAGGGGCTGGGGGTGAGGGTGACAAACCTGGCAATACTACCAAAATCCACATCCTACCCAGTGGCTCCCTCTCCCGTGGCGAAGTCGGCGAAACCATCCTCCCAACTGACCTGGATGAGCGGTTGCTGGTGGCGCGACGGATTGTAGCCGATCGCTGTCTCTACGGAGTAGACAAAAACCCATTAGCCGTTGAAATGGCGAAGCTATCGCTGTGGCTGGTGACACTGGCAAAGGGGCGACCGTTTACGTTTCTGGATCATGCGCTAAAGTGGGGCGATTCGCTGTTGGGCATTACTCGTGCGGAACAGATCGAATATTTGAATCTGAATCCAGACAATGAAGCGGTGCAGTATCCGATCGCTTCCCAAATTTGGCGACCAATTTTGCAGGATGCGATCGCCAAACGCCGCAGGCTGGAAAGTTTTAGCGTCAATGGCATTGAAGATTTACAGGAAAAGGAACGACTGTTTCAGGAGGCAGAACGGGCGATCGCTCGACTTCGGTTTGTGGGAGATTACTTGATTGGTAGAGCATTGGCAGATGCCGGGAAAACGTCTGATTTAACGACTGAAGATTTGATGGTGGTGTCGCAGCGGATTGAACAAGAGTTAGAGGGAACGGCAACGGAAGAACAAACGCGAGACATTACGGCACTGAAGGCAAGTGCAGAACGAATGTTAAACCTGGGAAATCCAGCAAATCAGTCGCCACGAAAACCATTTCATTGGCTGTTGGAGTTTCCTGAAGTGTTTTTGCAGGAAAATGTACCGAAGGGGTTTTCAGCGATCGTTGGTAACCCCCCATTTCAAGGTGGACAAAAAATTACAGGAACTCTCGGCACAGATTACCGAAATCTTTTAGTGGAGCATCTTGCAAATCGTCAACGAGGTAGCGCAGACCTTTGTGCATACTTTTTCCTTCAAGCCAATCAACTGACTAATCACTCTGGAGGATTTGGATTAGTTGCTACAAACACAATTGCTCAAGGTGATACTCGTGAAGTGGGTTTAGATCAATTAGTTACAAAGGGTTGTGCCATTTATCGAGCCGTGCCGAGTCGCCCGTGGATTGGTTCTGCCAGTCTAGAAGTGGCTTATCTCTGGCTGTGCAAACAGCACTGGCAAAGCGAATATGTTTTAGATGAAAAAATCGTCACTGGAATCACATCATTTTTAACGACACTTGGGAAAGCGGTTGGTAAACCCTATCAACTGGTTGCAAATCAAAATAAATCCTTTCAAGGTTCAAATATTCTAGGTCTAGGCTTTACGATGTCTCCAGAAGAGGCAAAGGTATTAATTGATAGAAATCCTAAAAATGGAGATGTACTATTTCCATTCTTAAATGGAGACGATCTGACTTCTCACTTTAATCAACTACCAAGTCGCTGGGTTATTAACTTTTTTGATTGGGCTTTGGATTCAGAACATGATGATCCAAAGAAACCCAAAGGATCACCGTAATTGCTCAATCCAGTAGCCAATCGGTCTGCTTTGAGGTAAGGGCACGGGAAATGGCGTCAAAGGCAGAAATGCCCTGACGCTTTGCAGTATTGACCAG
>NZ_JACJSA010000062.1 GCF_014697545.1 Oscillatoria sp. FACHB-1407
CAGGGGTCAGTTGGTATGAGGCAAAGTCGGCGATCGTACGGGATGCCATTCGAGCTTATTTGGCTGCTCCTCGTTTCGTTCTTCCAACTGCGTAAGTCCTGACCATTTTGGGATTAGTGGCTGCCAAGATTGGGGTTTTCTTACTCCATGCTTCAGCAGAATCAGTTGCCCCTACGAGTGTAATCCTCCGACCTTTCACAGAACCAACACCAGAGTTGGAACTTGCTGTTGCCTGGAATCCAGAGACTATAAATCCAGTGCTTCCCGCTTTTATGGCGATCGTTCGAGACGTTGCCTGCCAACTTTGAGTATTCAGTATCTATTTTCTGCTGTAACCAACCAGCGGTACAAATCACACAACAATAGGAACCATGAACTTAATTCATACTCATCAGGCGTTGAACCATATTGGCACTGGCATCAATTGCCCTACGTTTTTTAACCTAATGCATTCATGGTGAATGGTGATGATGAGTATCCTGCTGATTCTGAGCAGGTTGCACTAATTCCATGCTGTGGGGACCAAACGCCGCAAGTCCCATCGACACCAATCCTGAACTTAGAAGTCCCATCGAGACTAAGCCAAAGGAGATTGCCCCCATTGAGACAAGCCCAATCGAGATAATTCCGTGAGTGACAATCCCGATCGCCACAACCCCATGTGCTGATACCCCGATCGCCACAATGCCATGAGCACCAATTCCCACAGAAACTTTCTTCTGCTTTTTGAGTGTTTCAGTCATTAAACTCAACCAAATTCAATTAAAAATACGCTTGAGAGCAGGAATGCGAGACAACACAAAATAGTCGAGCAGTAACACAATCACTAATGAAAGCCCAACTAACGGAAATACCAAACCCATGACGGCAACGATCGCCAACGGAACGCGCCAATGTTGCACATGAGGGGGCATGGCAGGAGCACCCATCAGTCCTGATTCTTTGGGACGGCGTTGCCACCACATGACGGCTCCAGTAATGGAAAGCAGCATCGCGATCAACGCCGCTATCAGCATGAGCAATTGATTAGTAAGTCCAAAGTATTTCCCCATGTGAATGGCAACTCCCATCTCCACCGCTTTAGGAACTAGCCCATAATCTTGCCACCGCACATCAGCCAGCACTTTGCCACTGTATTGGTCAATGTGCATGGTTACTTCCTGGGTTGGATCATTTGGGAATGCCGAAACGGTATAGACTCCGGTTTCTCCTTCCGGTAAGGTGACATTGAAGCCAGGAGGCGCACCTTTCGCTTGCGCTAAGGCAATGATCGAGTTGAGATTCACTAAAGTACCCACAACGCTCTCTTGAGTAGGAGAACTGGCATTGCTATGTCCAGCGTGATTGCTATGTTCTGATGCCGTAGATTGAGGCATCGGTAGCTGTTGTACTGCCCATGGCACAACCTGTCCTCGTTGATTGAGGGAACCTGTTAAGACAGTCGATTGAGGGATGTCATCCCACATCTGGGCTGGAAATCTACCCCATACTTGAGCAAAGGTATCTCCCCAGAAGCCTGTCCAGGGCAAACCTGTAAGAATCAGAAACCCAATCAGGAGAATGCCATAAAATCCGGGAACCGCGTGTAAGTCTCGCCAGAATACCCGTTTATTTTTATTCCACAATCGTGGAATCAACGTTCCAAGCACTGTAAATTGATGGCGTGGCAACCATAGATAAAGTCCTGAGATCAGCAGCACGAGTCCCCAGCAGGAGGCTAACTCGACCAAATAATCTCCCACTTTGCCGATCAATAACTCGCCGTGAATTTTGCGGGCGATCGCCTGGAGATTATTATCTTCATCACGACTGCCTAACACCTGTCCAGAGTAGGGATTCACAAACACCATCAGGTTGCGCTCATCTGACGTTGCTAACAACACTTCAGTGCTGCGATCGGCTGCACTGTTTGGCGTAATTTGCGTTACGGTTGCACCAGGATAGGAATTTTGAACAGACTGTACCTGTTCGGTGTAAGGCAGCGCAGTTGCACCAGGTTGCACAAACATCAGATTGTGATACATGGCAGCATCTAACTGCGGCTTGAAGAGATAAATAATCCCTGTTGCAGCCAGAATGAGCATAAAGGGAATCACAAACAGTCCGGCATAGAAGTGCCAGCGCCAAACGGTGCGGTAGAAACGATTACCCGGAGATGGGGCGGTTGATAATTGCTTAGAAGCGGTTGCCGACTCACTCATCTTGATTGTCACTTGCCAAAAAACAGAGGCGTGATGACTATGCCTCACATCTGAAAACGTTGTCAAAAGACACGCTGTCAAGGTGTTACAAAGCTTATTTGTCGAATACTGCAAAGCATGAAATTAGAGATGCGTGTACACTAAATTTCAATTCCAAAATTTCATTGCCCATGTCGCCCTTACCTGACTATCGCCCTAAGCAACTTTCATTGGGTCCCCTGGAAAGTGAGATCCTGGAAATTCTTTGGGAATTTGAATCGGCAACCGTTCGGGAAATCCACGATCGCATCCTATCTGACCCTGATCGCGAACTGACACAAGCCTCAGTGACAACCGTCTTAAATCGTTTGGAACAGAAGGGTTGGGTTATTTGCCATAAACAAGAAAAAGCCTTCCAGTGGCGACCTCGAATTTCACAGGGCGAAGCCAAAGTGCTACAGGCTCATGCCCAACTCAACCAGTTTTTAGCTGTGAGCAATCCCGATGTGGTTGCTGCCTTTGCTGATAGTCTGGATGCCGCTAGCCTGGATCAACTAGAGGCAATCGCGGAACGAATTCGAGCTGCACGACAAGCCAGGGAGGAGCAATAATGCATTTAGGCATCCTGTTCATGGCAGTGGCGATCGCCATCTTTACCCGGCTATGCTGGTTTCGCGTTTCCGGCACCTGGGCTGATCGCTGGCAACGAACGTTAGGGGCATTCCTGCTGCCACCCATTCTGGTGCTGACAACCAGTATGACGGTTCTTGGGATGGGACATCACGGCACAATGCTGAGATATTCCGTTGGCTGGTTAGGATGCCACCTGGCTTTAGGCTTTCTCGGATTTGCAGGAGTATTGCTTGTTTACTTGTTTGGGCAGCAGTGGCGATCGCTCCAGCAAGTCCATGCTCTGCCGTCAGCAGCGATCGCAGGCAAAACAGGACGAGTGTTAGAGACTCCTAATTTGTTTGCGGCTCAAGTGGGAATCTGGAGATCAGAATTGGTTGTCAGCCGAGGATTACTGGAATCTCTGAGTAAAGAGCAAATTGAAGCCGTTCTAAGCCACGAAGAAGCGCATGGATATTACCGCGATACCTTCTTTTTTTTCTGGCTGAATTGGATTCGACAGTTCACCTTTTGGCTTCCTAGAACAGAATCACTTTGGCAGGACTTGTTATTGTTACGGGAGTTACGAGCCGACCAATGGGCAGCACAACGGGTAGATGCTTTGACCTTAGCAGAAACTCTTTTATTGGTTGTGCGATCGGCTTCTACGACTCAAAATCATCACTGTGCTGCATTCTATGACATCACTCCTAACACTCGACTAGAAGAACGGATTAACTTTCTTCTGACTCAATCCGAAATCACTCAAAGCCAACATCAACTTTGGGTATGGATACTTCCAGCCACTCTACCGATCCTGATGCCCCTGCTACATTGCTGATTGCTTCTGTGAATTACGCTTCCGGTCGGCTTCAGGGTGGCATCCTTTTTGCTCTGGATTGCGATTTAGGGAATAAATTGTCCCCACAGAAGCATAAGTATTTCCTAAACTAATAAATTGCAGAAGATACAACTGTTTCAGTCTGGCTGATT
>NZ_JACJSA010000063.1 GCF_014697545.1 Oscillatoria sp. FACHB-1407
TGCAAGTTTCAAGAAATGGCGGCGTGAAGATTTGGAGTGATCCGTCATAGTGATCCTCTTTAGGAAAAGAATAGAGATGAATAGAGTGGAGAAGCGGAGACGAGAATAGTTCAACAGATGGATTTAGATGATTTGTTTGCGAGCCTGTAGCGTCATTATCAACACTGCAACTGTCAATGTGGGCAGCGCGATCGCCCAAAAGCCAACCATCACCAGCGCCAGCGCACCTGTTGCGGCACCCACAACAAATCCCACCAGAACATTGCCAAACTTCACCATGCGTTTTTTGACCGCTTCTCGTGAAGGGGGATTGGCTTCTTCCCCTACAGGATGACTGAGTCCAATAAGCTGAGACAGGTCAATCACGAATTGGGTAACATTGCCCGTCATAACGGTGGTAGGAGCTAACGTACCAAATGCCTCTTTCATCAGGGCGTTCTGCACACCCATTGCAAAGACTCCTGCTGAACCGACGGTAAACAGGATTCCCGGTGGAATTGGTTGACCTGTCTGTGGAATCAGCACCACGCTCACCCCCAGAAAAATTAGTAAACACAGAGCTTCCAACCACAAGAGGCTAGACGGTTGGCAACGACGCGATCGCCAGTAAGCAACGGTACAAATCACTGCCACCATAAACACAGGAATCACTGCCAATCTCACCCACACATCCTGTTCACCTGTTCCAACTATTTCGGCTCCCGCTACGATGAGATTACCAGTCACATGGGCGGTAAATAGACCATTCAACCCCACATAGCCTAGAGTGTCTACGTAGCCTGCGACCCAACCGAGAATTGCGGTAAGAAGGTGTTCGCGATGCTGGGATGCCATTGAAGGAGTCTCCTGAGTTGGTTAATTTACGATTCCATTTTGGGATAAAGCCAGTTCTTAAATAGCTTTGTGAGTTGTGGCATCACCCCATACGTGAGAATAAGCACTACCAGCCCAGTTGTAATCAATTGATGCAGTAATACAGGTAATCCTTCTAGAAGTGGGGCTATTAGACGACTCAGAATTGCCAGGGTGACAAAAACTCCCAACCATGAAACCAATGCCATTTTGTAACGAGGGGGTGCTTTGAGCAGTTGATGAGGCAGCGTAAACCAGGTTTCCAAGCCCGTCAGGGTTTGAATGGATTCTGGTTTTACAATCAAGGGTTGTAACCGTTCAATCCATTCCCGCCGAATATCCGACTCCAGCCAGGTTTTGAGGTTGTCATAGTGATCGAACTTGAGAATAGCGACATACTCAGGGTGATTGTGTTCATGGGGGCGAATTGTGCTAACCCCCAAATGCCCTTTGAATTTGCGTGCATCGGCAGCAATGCCATGAAACCATTCCTCGTAGCCCTGCTCACGTCCGGGACGGACAACATGAGAAATAATGGCAGTGACTTGCTGGTTTTCTTCCGTCTCAATGATAGGTGGGTTATCTAACATGATATTTTCCAGCTGTACTAACTTTTGGCATGGGCAACTAGGGATACTCCGATAATTACGAAAATCACCCCTGCAATACGCTCTGGACTGGCAGAGTATTTTGTCAGCCCGATCGCCCCAAAATGATCCAAAAATAAAGCAGCGATCATCTGACCGGCGATCGTCAGTGCCAGAGCTAGTGCTGCTCCAATTTTCGGTGTTGTAAAAATGGTTGACCAAACATATAACGTGCCCAAACATCCTCCAATCCACATCCACCAGGATGTTTGAGTTAGAGTTGTCACAGCAGGTAGAGGATATTGAGCACCGAAGCAGATAGTCAGTGACGAAAGAGTACCTACTAAGTATGAGATGAACGTTACCTGCATCGGTTCACCCACATATCGCTTCAGCAGCGTGTTGAGGGCAACTTGAACGGGTAAAACTGCCCCTCCCGCCAATGCTGCAAGCAAGTAAATACTACGTCCGTCCATGAAAGACTCCGAAATTTTAGAGAATAAGTGACAGGAAACTTGTCTCCACTCAGTTAAAAGCTGTAATTCTGCGAGACTGGATGAAGTACATTGCTCACGTAGTGGAGACAAGTTCATTAACTATGCATGAGCCAAAGCAGGGGCTTTTGCATTGCTAGGAGGTGCGCCATGTACCATTGTGTAGGCGTATTCCACACCCACACCGTATGCCCCAGAGTGTTCTTTGACGGCTGCGATCACAGCATCATAGGTTTCCTTACGCGCCCAATCACGCTGGTATTCCAGTAACACCTGTTGCCAGGTTACAGGTACAGCACCTGCTTGAACGATGCGTTGAATTGCCGTGTCATGAGCAACCTGGCTGGTGCCACCAGAAGCATCAACCACAGCGTAGACTTCATAGCCTGCTTCCATCGCTTGAATGGCTGGAAATGCCAGACACACTTCTGTCCACAGAGCCGCCATCACCAGTTTTTTGCGACCAATCCGCTCTACCTCTGCGACAAACTTGGCATCTTCCCAGGAGTTCATGCTGGTGCGTTCGATCGGGGTTTGATCGGGAAAGATTTCCAGCAATTGGGGCCACATATAGCCGCTAAAGCTTTTGGTCTCAACTGTGGTAAGAATGGTTGGTACATTGAAAATTTTGGCTGCCTTTGCCAATCCCACCGTGTTGTTGATTAATGTTTGACGATCAATGTTAGCTACACCAAAGGTCATTTGCGGTTGATGGTCAATAAAAATAATGGTGGAGTTTTCTGGGGTGAGCAAGCTGTGAATCGTCATAAGTTCTCCAAAGTATAATTGAGATTGCATTCACTGTTACAATGATTGCTTCGTAACAAAATTGCTATTCGCTTCATTGCTTTACTCAATAAATTACTGAAGTTGCATCTTCTTGGGAACTAGCCAAACTATGCCTCTTCTTACCTGCTTCTTAGATGGTTGAAAACCTGGCTAGTTGGCTAGGCTCATTTAAATTCAACTGAAATTAGAGTATTGTCTTTTGTAGTTCATGTCTCCTCAAGAACTATAAAAGTGGAAGAATTACGCCGAGAAGTGCTGTCTCATCCCACGCTCCATCATGTCGAATCCCATTGATAAAAAAGGTGGGTGTTTGAATCACACCACTTTTTACTCCACTGTCATAATCTG
>NZ_JACJSA010000064.1 GCF_014697545.1 Oscillatoria sp. FACHB-1407
TGCAAGTTTCAAGAAATGGCGGCGTGAAGATTTGGAGTGATCCGTCATAGTGATCCTCTTTAGGAAAAGAATAGAGATGAATAGAGTGGAGAAGCGGAGACAAGAATAGTTCAACAGATGGATTTAGATGATTTGTTTGCGAGCCTGTAGCGTCATTATCAACACTGCAACTGTCAATGTGGGAAGTGCGATCGCCAATAAGCAGCAGTGCAAATTACTGCCCCTATAAACATGGGAATTACGGCTAATCGCACCCACACATCCTACTCATCGGTTCCGACAATTTCGGCTCCCGCCACAATACGATTGCCAGTCGCATGGGCCGTAAATAGACCATTCAATCCCACATAGCCTAGAGTATCCACGTAGCCTGCAACCCAACCTAGAATTGCGGTAAGCAGGTGTTCGCGATGCTGGGATGCCATTGAAGAATTTTCCTGAGTCGTTTAATTCACGATTTCATTTTGGGATCAAGCCAGTTCTTAATTCACTAGGAACGAGCTAAAGCAGGTGCTTTTTCATGACTAGCAGACGCAATACTTGCAGTTGCTGCGTAACTAGTCATCAAGTTTTTGTAATCAGGGATGAACCCTGCCAAGAGATTTCCTAAGCCTTCAATGTCATTACGCCAATCGCGATGTAATTCACACACGACACTAAACCAGTTCACCAGTTGAACTCCAGCACGAGACATGCGATCCCAAGCTGCGTAGCGACAAGACTCATCAAATGTACCAGAAGCATCAGTCACCACAAAAACGTCATATCCTGCTTCCAATGCTGAAAGTGCGCAAAACGCAACACAGACATCAGTGACGATCCCTGCAATGATCAATTGCTTCTTGCCAGTTGCTGCTACAGCTTTAACAAAATCCTCATTGTCCCAGGCATTAATCTGCCCAGGGCGAGGGATATAGGGAGCTTCTGGAAATAAAGCCTTCAGTTCCGGCATAATGGGACCATTCGGTCCTTGTTCAAAACTGGTTGTCAAAACAGTCGGCAATTTGAAGAACTTGGCTGCACCCGCTAAAGCCAACACATTATTCTTGAAATCAGCAGCACCAAAGTCACGCACCAGTGAAAATAGTCCGGTTTGGTGGTCAACCAGTAAAACAGCAGCGTTATCTTTGTCCAAACGGTTGTACTTGAATGTAGACATGAGAGGTTTCTCCAATTTGAAGAGTTAGTAGTTGAAGTAATTGCGTGATGGAATCAAGCGTTGAAAAGTTTAGGTCTGGAACACAAGAGATCGTGTTATTCAATCTCGCAACCAACAAATCAACTGTATAAGAGAAGAGGTTTAGCTGTATTTCCCTTTTATGCTAATTTCTCGGTTAAGATGTTCTAATCGTGCTGCGCTTCAGGAATGGATGATATGGCAAGTACCACCGTTGATTATTTGAACGCTAGCCTTCCTCCTGAACTTTTCCCAAATCCTCCTATTTTTAATGGCAAGGGAACTCCAAAACCTGGGTTACTGATTCAACATCACTACCAACCTGAGCACATAACTTTTGAACATTCTCATCAACAACACATTGTTAGCATTCCAGTGCGGGGAGAATGGATAGAGCGCAAAGTGGATGGGCGAACTTACAGAGAGTATCCAGGGCAAGGAGATATTGGAATTTATCCAGCACAGCAAGTGCATCAAATTCAATGGCAAGGCAATGCTGAATTTATTCTCCTTTGCCTGGAGCCGTGGATTGTAACGCAAGCTGCATCTCAAGTTGGAGTTGATAGCAACTTTGAATTAGTCCCGCATCTGAAAGTTCATGATTTATTGGTATATCAAATCGGGTTGACTTTAAGGGCTGAACTAGAGCCGGGTGAACTTGAAGATCCTCTCTATGTTGAATCCTTGGTTACAACTCTCCTGTTTCATCTACTTAAACACTATTCAAACTCTAAGCAGCAGCTCGCCTCAGCTGATTCAGGTAGATTGCCTCAACAGCAGCTTCAACAAGTCATTGACTATGTTCATGAGCATCTCGGTTCAGAGTTGGCAGTCAGTGCGATCGCTCAAGAAATATCCTTGAGCCAATATCACTTTTCCCGTCTCTTCAAGCAAACTACAGGTATGGCACCCCATCAATATGTCATGCAACAGCGGTTAGAACGAGCTAAGAAACTCCTTCGACAGTCAACTCGTAGTCTTGTTGACATCGCTCATGAATGTGGTTTTGCCAATCAAAGTCATTTCGCAAAAACCTTTCGCAAACTGGTAGGAGCAACTCCAAAGGCTTATCGAAATGGCGTATAAATTGAAAATCTTTGCTGCCTTTGCCAATCCCACCGTGTTGTTGATTAGTGGTTGACGATCAATGTTAGCCACACCAAAGGTCATTTGCGGTTGATGGCCAATAAAAATAATGGTGGATTGTCTGGGGTGAGCGAACTGTAAATTGTCATAAATTCTCCAAGGTGTAATTGAGATTGCATTCACTGTTACAATAGTTGCCTTACAACAAAGTTGCTATTAGCTTCATTGCTTTACTCAATAAATTACTGAAGTTGCATCTTCTTGGGAACTAACCAAACGATGTCTTTTCTTACCTGCTTTTTAGGTAGTTAATCACCTGACCAATCGATTAGGCTGATTCAGATCCAACTGAAATTAAAGCATCGTCTTTGGCAGTTCATACCCCTTAAAGAACTATAAAAGTGGAAGAATTACGCTGAGAAGTGCTGTCTCATCCCACGCTCCATCATGTCGAATCCCATTGATAAAAAAGGTGGGTGTTTGAATCACACCACTTTTTACTCCACTGTCATAATCTG
>NZ_JACJSA010000065.1 GCF_014697545.1 Oscillatoria sp. FACHB-1407
TTAGGGGATAGAACGATCGGCGCACTAATTGTGTTTTTTCCCCATAATCGCCACTTCACTGAGCAACAAATTGAGTTAACCTACGCCCTAGCCCAACAAGTCACACTCGCTATTCAGTTAACTCGACTGGCAGAAGAAGCCAAACAAGCGGCGATCGCCCGTGAACAAGAAAAAGCCGCACAAGAACGAGCAGCAGAATTAGCAAAAGCCAATGAAGTTCTTGCTCGCACTTCGTCACGTTTGGCAGAGCAACCTGATCTATCCGGCTTCTTGGGGCACATTATGCTCGAAGCAGTTGCTCAAATAGGTGCAGATGGAGGGCATCTCACCACCTATGACCCGCAACAGGAAATGATTTCTACGGCTGTTCTGGTTGAGCAGGGAAAAGTCATTTCTAGCCTAGACTTTCCTCCTGATATGCCAATTTCTGAGGTTGGCTTTATTCAGTTGATTCGAGAAACACGGCAGTTAAGATATTTTGATTTGGAAGCAAATTTTGAACAGGATTCCCACCTACTTTGGCAGGATGTTGGGGAACATCACAAACGGCGTGATCATGTTGTGGGAATTGCAATCCCACTGTTTATCGGAGATGAATTTTTAGGGCATTTTGGGCTTGCCTTTACCAGTAAAAAGATAATAAATGAACAAAACATTGAACTCTTACAGGTACTTGCCAATCAAGCGGCTCTGGCAATTCAACTAACACGACTAGCAGAAGAAGCCAAACAAGCGGCGATCGCCCGTGAACAAGAAAAAGCGGCACAAGAACGCGCCGCAGAACTGGTAAAAGCGAATGAGGCTTTGAAACGCACCGTCAGCAAGCTCTCTGAGCAACCAGAACTAGATGCCTTCTTGAATCACGTTTTGACAGAAGCCGCAGAACAAATTGGCGCATGCTCTAATGCCTTATTCCTCTACAATGCAGCAACACATACCCTGTCGATGCACGCAATTTGCCTGCATGGACAGATTGCCGATATCCTGACTGACTCACGCTTAGAGCCGTATCGAGAACCGATCCCCGCTGATATTAGCCCTGCTTGGAGGCAGATTTGTGAAACCGGATGGGTAGTGGCTCATGAGACAGATGGCACCGACCCAAACAGCCATCCCCAATCCCCTTCGTTCCATCGAGCAATGGGACATGAAACGGTCGTTGCTGTACCACTGGTGGTTGGTGGACGGACGATCGGCTTTATGGCTCCTTGTTTTAGAGAGTGGATTGACCCCAATCCTGAAAAAATTGAACTGGTGCAATCTCTTGCGCATCAAGCAACGTTAGCGTTAGAACTGACCCGATTGGCAGAAGAAGCGAAGCAGGCGGCGATCGCCCGTGAGCAAGAAAAAGCAGCTCAAGAACGTGCTGCTGAATTGGTAAAAGCGAATGAGGCACTCAAGCGTAGCCTGAATCAGCTTGCCAACGATCGCAATTTAGAATCATTTTTAGAGCGGATTTTGCAGGAAGCCATCCAAACACTTGATGGAGCCGCTGCTCAACTTTTTCTCTATGATGCTAAAACTCACACGATTTCCCCTTCTTTAGGAGTTGATAAAGACAGCATCATCCGTCCTGAACCTGGATTAGTGAGTGGACTTCCGATTGGTCAACCCTTTTCGGCAGATGTTACTGGAGCATGGCAGCGACTACTCGGGCAACGCAGTCCAATTTACTTCGATATCGAGCGAGACTCAGCGGATCATTGGCCCGGTGCAATCGAGTTCCATCGCAGCCGAGGCGAGTACGGGTCAGTGTGCACAGCGTTAATGTTGGGTGATCAACCGTTGGGAATTTTAGGGTTAGCTTTTCATAATCGCACCCAGTTTAAAGCTTCTGAGTTTGAGTTCTTCCAGGCACTAGCACAACAGGCAACACTGGCAATTCAACTGACTCAATTAGCCGAAGAAGCAAAACAAGTGGCGGTATTAGAAGAACGGAACCGCATGGCTCGTGAAATCCACGACACGATCGCCCAAGGCTTAGCAGGCATTCTGATTCAACTCCAAGCCGCAGAAGACACTGACCTGACAGATGCAGGCGATCGCCAGGCTCATATTGCTCAGGCGCGTCATTTAGCCGCAGCAAGTCTCGCCGAAGCGCGTCGCTCAGTCCGCGCATTACGTCCCCAAGTGCTGGAAGAAACCAACCTGGCAGGTGCGCTCACAAGTTTGATGCGAGACTTAACTTCAAATACCGAGTTACAGGTAACCTATCGGGTTCAGGGCACTCCCTACGTTCTTTCAACAGAAATAGAAACAAATTTGTTGCGAATTGCTCAAGAAGCAATGAATAATATTCTCAAACATGCTGAGGCGACTCATATCCAGATTGAACTCAATTACCGACCCGACCACGTTCAATTGCAAATCCAAGATAACGGACAGGGTTTTGATTACGACCAGTTAACCCATTTAGAGACATCTAAAAAGGGTTATGGCTTAATCAGTATGCAGGAGCGATCGCAACAAATTGGAGGCAATTTAACCATTGCTAGCCAACCTGGAGAGGGAACAGTCCTAACGATTGTTGTGCCATTGACGCTATGAATTCAGAACCATCCATCCGAATTTTGATCGCAGACGATCATCCGGTTGTGCGACAAGGACTGGCGGCGATGATTGGACGTAAGCCAGGGATGACGGTTATTGCAGAAGCC
>NZ_JACJSA010000066.1 GCF_014697545.1 Oscillatoria sp. FACHB-1407
TTACCCTGGCACTGAGCTATTTTTGCGGGAGGCTACCCTCCAACTATCTTTGCCGCAACAGCGTTTCACACCTCAGTTCGGGATGGATGAGAGTGGGTCCACCGCGCCATAAGCACCAGGAAAGCTTTAGCATTTCCTAAACCTTGAAGGCTGCATAGTAATGAATCATTCATCAAGCTCAAGCTCGTATCATCGACACCCAAGTTGTGAGGTCAAGCCCTCGGTCTGTTAGTACGCCTCAGCTTCATCCATTACTGAACTTCCACTTAACGCCTATCAACGGGTGTTCTGCCCGTGACCTTACTGGATTAACTCCATGAGAGCACTCATCTTGAGGTGGGCTTCCCACTTAGATGCTTTCAGCGGTTATCCGCTCCGCACTTGGCTACCCTGCGTTTACCGTTGGCACGATAACAGGTACACCAGCGGTGCGTTCCTCCCGGTCCTCTCGTACTAAGGAGGATTCCTCTCAATGCTCTTACGCCTGCACCGGATATGGACCGAACTGTCTCACGACGTTCTGAACCCAGCTCACGTACCGCTTTAATGGGCGAACAGCCCAACCCTTGGGACGTACTACCGCCCCAGGTTGCGATGAGCCGACATCGAGGTGCCAAACCTCCGCGTCGATGTGAACTCTTGGCGGAGATCAGCCTGTTATCCCTAGAGTAACTTTTATCCGTTGAGCGACGGCCCTTCCACTCAGCGCCGTCGGATCACTAAGACCGTGTTTCCACCCTGCTCGAGTTGTTGCTCTTGCAGTCAAGCTCCCTTATGCCTTTACACTCTCCGGCTGATTTCCAACCAGCCTGAGGGAACCTTTGTGCGCCTCCGTTACCTTTTAGGAGGCGACCGCCCCAGTCAAACTGCCCACCTGATACTGTTCCCTTCCCGGATCACGGGTAAAGGTTAGAATTCTAGCCTTGCTAGAGTGGTATCTCACCGTTGACTCCACACTCCCCACAAGGAATGCTTCAACGTCTCCCACCTATCCTGCGCAAGCAAAGCCCGAACCCAATACCAGGCTACAGTAAAGCTTCATAGGGTCTTTCTGTCCAGGTGCAGGTAGTCCGTATCTTCACAGACAATCCTATTTCGCCGAGCCTCTCTCCGAGACAGCTCCCAGATCGTTACGCCTTTCGTGCGGGTCGGAACTTACCCGACAAGGAATTTCGCTACCTTAGGACCGTTATAGTTACGGCCGCCGTTCACCGGGGCTTCGGTCGCCAGCTTCAGGGTTTCCCCCTGACCGACTTCCTTAACCTTCCGGCACTGGGCAGGCGTCAGCCCCTATACATCCTCTTACGAGTTAGCAGAGACCTGTGTTTTTGGTAAACAGTCGCCTGGGACTCTTCACTGCGACCACCTCTCGGTGGCACCCCTTCTCCCGAAGTTACGGGGCCATTTTGCCGAGTTCCTTAGAGAGAGTTATCTCGCGCCCCTTGGTATTCTCAACCTTCCCACCTGTGTCGGTTTCTAGTACGGGTACTGAATGTTCATCGCATTGCTGGCTTTTCTTGGCACTACTCTTCACCAAACGGGGGTCGTAACCCCCTCCCAATCCATTCAGGGCTTGGCTATCTCTTATGCGTCCCCAACAATGCTCCCACCCAATAGTCCAGGAATATTAACCTGATGTCCATCGACTACGCCTCTCGGCCTCGCCTTAGGTCCCGACTAACCCTCCGCGGACGAGCCTTCCGGAGGAATCCTTAGGGTTTCGGGGCATTGGATTCTCACCAATGTTTTCGCTACTCAAGCCGACATTCTCACTTCCGCTTCGTCCACACCTGCTCTCGCTAATGCTTCTAACTACTACGGAACGCTCCCCTACCGATTTGTTTAAAAATCCCACAGCTTCGGTACACAACTTAGCCCCGTTCATTTTCGGCGCAGAATCGCTTGACCAGTGAGCTATTACGCACTCTTTTAAGGATGGCTGCTTCTAGGCAAACCTCCTGGTTGTCTCTGCAATTCCACCTCCTTTATCACTTAGTTGTGATTTGGGGACCTTAGCTGGTGGTCTGGGCTGTTTCCCTCTTGACGATGAAGCTTATCCCCCACCGTCTCACTGGCAATGTGTCCTCTGGGTATTCAGAGTTTGACTCGATTTGGTACCGCTCTCGCAGCCCGCACCGAATCAGTGCTTTACCCCCCAGATATAATCATTACCGCTGCGCCTCAACACATTTCGGGGAGAACCAGCTAGCTCCCGGTTCGATTGGCATTTCACCCCTAACCACAGGTCATCCGCTGATTTTTCAACATCAGTCGGTTCGGACCTCCACTTGGTGTTACCCAAGCTTCATCCTGCCCATGGTTAGATCACCGGGGTTCGGGTCTATAAACACTGATTAACGCCCTATTCAGACTCGCTTTCGCTTTGGCTTCGAGATTCCCCTCTTAACCTACCAGTGCCTATAAGTCGCCGGCTCATTCTTCAACAGGCACACCGTCACCCGTTTAATCGGGCTTCGATTGCTTGTAAGCTGATGGTTTCATGTTCTATTTCACTCCCCTCCCGGGGTTCTTTTCACCGTTCCCTCGCGGTACTATTCACTATCGGTCACACAGGAGTATTTAGCCTTACGAGGTGGTCCTCGCTGATTCAATCGGGATTCCACGTGCCCCAACCTACTCGGGATCCAGCTAGTATCCTTAAGCTTTCGACTACAGGACTTTCACCTCCTCTGGTGCAGTTTTCAGCTGCTTCGTCTAGCCGCTAGATTCCATATCGCTGTCCCACAACCCCATAGTTGAAAAACTATGGTTTAGGCTCTTCCCGCTTCGCTCGCCGCTACTAGGGGAATCGAGTTTTCTTTCTCTTCCTTCAGCTACTAAGATGTTTCAATTCGCTGAGTTCGCTCGCACTGGCCTATGTATTCAACCAGCCGTATTCTGGGTTGCCCCATTCGGACACCTCCGGATCAATGCTTGCTTCCAACTCCCCGGAGCTTATCGCAGGTAACCGCGTCCTTCTTCGCCTCTGTGTGCCTAGGTATCCACCATCAGCCCTTTGTAGCTTGACCACTTTAATCAACTTACATTGGTGTCTGTGATATCTTCGATGATGTCCCTCGGAGAAAACTCTCGCCTCCCCTCGAAATCATCACCCTCTACCTGACAATTCTCATTACTATGCAGTTTTCAAGGTTCTCACTGGATTCACTAACCCAGCAGGCTCTCTA